>CAYZMZ010000410.1:0-3361 GCA_964479655.1 uncultured Planctomycetaceae bacterium | reverse complement strand
CCTGCCATTTTTTGCTCAATAGGATTAGATGAATTTCTTATCATATTATTGTATCCGAGCGTACATAACAAAAATTGCACGGACATCTTAAAAATTTTCCGAATATTCTGCTATATACTGATTCCACTTGAAATTGACCCGCTTCCATTTCGCAAAACAGCCAGTATATTTCGCCTGTATCCACAAAACGGGAAGTTTTATTCGTACGGTGTCGAAATAAAAACGATATCGGTTGGAAAATCCGGCAGTCTTAGTATAACGTTCCAATTCGACCACGTTCCGCAAATTCTGATACTATAATATAACGCTTAACGGCAGAAAAAAATAGGGGGGGATAAGAAAATTGAAAGTCTCCTTTAAGATTTTTTCTGAAAAATATAATTATTTCTGTTGACAATAATCCGACGGCTGATTATACTATGACTACGTGATTTTTTCTTCTTGTCGTCGTTTTGATTTCGCCCTCCAGAATCAAAGAACCCTTTGTTGGATCAAGTGAGGTGAAATGATACGATTGAGGTTTGTTATACAAACCGGAAAAAATCAACTGGAACCAGCATATAATCAGAAGTATGAATACAAAATACCAATCTAACGACAAATACCAATCTAATAACAAGAATAATTTTATCAACGAACAAAGTACACCCCAAAACTGTTTTGTTGAAAAGCAAGAATTATTTTTTAAAAGCCTTTTTTTTAATTGGCTGTTCTTTATTTTTATCTTGATTTTTTGGATTATTTGGACAACGATTATATTAGCAAATACATCTGACTTATTTACCAGTAAGCTAACAGCGGATCCGCCGAAATCCCTGCTATTGCAACTGTACGATAATTCAAATTTACTTCCGTTTATATTCGCCGATTTTATGATGATTGCTGTTATAGCGGGATTATTATTCGGCTATCAAACCGGGACGTTGAATCCAGACGGTTTTACGCGTGAATTGCATTTATTCGGCTTTCGTTGGACGACATTCATTCCCTTGAAATCCATAAAAAAGTTTCGTATTACGAAAAATGCGAGCTATCGGCAAAATGGTCAGCCCGCAACGTGCGTAGAAATCGTAAACTCTCAAGCACCGTTTAAGTTTCTCAATCGTTTTTCCAGCTGTCCGCTGCATGAATGGATCGTCAAAAACGGAAACAATCTCTTGCGTCAGCTTAACGGAGACACGGATAATCCCGAATCCATCGGAGTAAACAGCAGATATACAACGTCCGAGTACGACGATAATAATCTGTCCGTAAACGCGATGTCAGCCCTTGAATCGGGAAGAGAAGTCCCCGCTTTTGACGAATCGGAGGACGATTCAGACGAAAAGGACTACGATTCAGATTACGATTCTGACTCCGACGAAGAGGACGACGATTACGATGATTACGATCAAGACGAAGATTCGGACGACAATTCAGATTCCAACGACGAGGACGAAGACGACGAGGACGAGGAGCTGTTAGTACCCGAGGACATCGATTTCCCGATTTCTCAGCCCGTTGCACGCGTTCCGTTGCCTTCAGACAGTTGCTGGAAAAAAACAGAGAACTTTGGTTCTGTTGAATTATCCCGCTGCGGTAAGTTTAGCATGGCTTTTTTCACCCTGCTTTTTTCCTGCTTATTTTGGAACGGTATTGTCAGCGTATTTATAGCCGTTCTTTTTGGATTCATTTCAGAGAACAAAAATACAAATGTACACAATTCCAGTTCTGTTACGACCGCTCAGCAAAAAGGAGCGGCGGTCGACTCCAACGTAATAGCTCCAACCGTAGTTGCGGAAAAAAAGACGTTCCGTTTAAACAATAAAGAGGTTCCGATGTACGGAAAAGAATGGTGGTTTATGTTCTGCTTTCTTATTCCGTTTGAGGTGATAGGATTAGTATTTATTTATGGGGTTTTATCCCATCTTTTCGCTCCCTTTACAAAACAGATTTGGATTTTCTCGCGGCATGATTTGAATCGAAGGCGAACTCTGTTTGGTCTCGGCTTTTCGCGTACGATTTCCCTTGCGATGTTAAAGAATATCCGAATTGCTTTTAACGGAGCCGCAAATCAGCCGGACGCCTACGTGCTTTTACAGGATAACAATTCCGAAGTTATCTGCCGTATAAATGGAGTGACGGCAGACGAAGCCCGGTGGCTGGTCGGCGAAATTCGAGCGGTTGTCCGATAAAAATACCCGAAATATACGGCTTCCACTTGACTTTTCCCGGTTTATATTTTCATAAATCAGTCGTTTCATTTCGCCCGAATCAGTAAAACGGAGAACTTCGTAAAACAGAGTTCTTCGTAAAACAGAGGACTTGATTCAATTTACGGAACGAAATTCAACCGTATTGAATAGAATAAATCACAAAATCATCGTACATTCGGATCAGCATGAAATTCTGTACACGTATTCTATTCCGCTAATATTGCGGACGGATTCCCATCCCGGAATTGAGGGCGAAGAAGCCGAAAAAAGTCGCCATCCAAATATCGTTCAAAAACAGTATCGCAAATATAGCCAGACCGATTGAAGTAAAAAACGATATTCTCAGCGCGTTAAATTCCCCCTCTTGTCGATTCACAGAAAGGCATATTTCTCGGGAAATCTGACCGCCGTCCAACGGCAATACAGGCATCAAATTTAATATGCCCCAAAACAGACAGATTTGCATCAACATATATATAAATACACGTACTGGATAGGAAAGCGTTGCCAGTAAAGTTTGTTTTTGCTGTTCGTCCAATCCGCCAAAAATATAGCTTACCGGATTGACGCCTATCCCCAATAACCCGCCGGCGATAATCGCCAGTAAATCAAAGCCAGCCATCGGACCTGCTGCCGAAATTACGATATTATCCCAACCAGTAAGAAATCGGCGATTAACTTGCGAATAAGAATTAACGGTCGTCAGACCGCCGGCTCCGTAAAAAATAATTTCAGGGAGAAACCCGTAATATCTCATCGCCAAAGCGTGTCCGAGTTCATGAACAAATATTCCGACAAATACGGCGGCAATCCACAGTACTAATAACTGCGCTGTACCGCACCCCGCTCCCAGCAACGCGGCAATCAACCAAAATAACGGCGTTATGCGAACGGGGAATCCCATAAACGAAAAGTTTATATCGTATTGCGAACGGTTGGGAGCGGATAATAGCATTTTATGTACGGTTTTTTCTAAATTTTGTATACGGGATTTCTACTTGAAATTTTCCAATTAATACTGATTTCCCTTGACTTTTTCCGGTTTATACCTTCGATTTATATTATTATATACCGGCCGTTTCATTTCGCCCCAATCGGTAAAACCGGAGATTGTATGAATCTTGGGGCGAAAATCAAAACGGCGGCGCGGGAAAAATCAATCTGTC
>CAYZMZ010000409.1:1714-3381 GCA_964479655.1 uncultured Planctomycetaceae bacterium | reverse complement strand
GAGTTTCGTTTCATCTGCTTGAGAAATATTGATATATCCAACCTGAATATCTTCCTTGTCCAAGTTAAACAAGTTCCGATTGGCGTCTATAATATAGCGGTAAATAGGCAATTGAAGCTGTTTCCAAGTATCGTCGGAGGCGCGATGTTCGGTCTGCGGCTTTTTTGCGCTGTCTGCTGTTTTGTAATCCAGTAAAATTATATCCCCGTTGGGTAAACGGTCAATCCGGTCTATCTTTCCCTCTAGGGTCATTAATTCACCGGTAGGTATTTGTATTTGATGCTGATATTTCCTCTCAACGGCAAGCAGCGTTCCGTCCCAACCGGTCTGGAATTGAGCAAAAGTCCGCAATCGCTGACGAATTACCTCTTTCTGCAATACAACTCCCGGCTGAATACTGGCGGGAAATTGCTGTTGAAATATTCGGTCTAAAATGGAATTGAGAGATTGTTCTATCGATTCGGCGGATTCATGCTGAAGAGATTTATGTTCAATGGTATTCTGCCCCCATAGCTGAAGGACTTGATGAACGATATTGCCAAACGAGGCGGGATTGAGTTCCTGTTGCTGGTCGGATAGCGGCGATAGTTTCGCAACGTGCTTGAGATAGAATCGGAACGGACAGAGAATATAATCTTTGAATTTGGTTGCGGATATTGTTGTAACGTATCCTTCCAGAACGCCGCCGGAAAGATTCTCCTGTGCCCAGCGGAAGGCTTCCGCCCTCGCGGTTGTACTTGGAATCTGTACAGATGTATCTGATTGAATAATGTATTTCGCCCGAACTCGTTTATCGTCAAAATACGATTTCGCCTGACTTGCCAGATTCGGATTGTTCTTATTAAACAGTAATCGGCTTGGCATAAGCGGCTTATCGTCCGACCCGCGTAAACCGAAAATGACCCGCAGGTCTTTTCGCGAATCGGCAATTGCGTGTAAATAATAGGCGTCGCGGGCAAAACGCCGGTCGTTGTCCATTATACCCAAGGTTTTGCGCAACTGATTGGGAAGAAAAACGTTTGCGTTGGTACTTTGCGGTACGATTCCCTCGTTAAAAGAGATTATAACCAAAGCAGGGGATAAATCCCAGGTCAATTCCAGCCAGCCGGTAACATTTATTTCAAGCGGATGATTTTCGGAATCCGGTAGCCCCGTGCCCAGTTCCAGTTCTTCGTTTTCACGGGTAATAAATTCTTCCTCGTCGTCAGGCAGATTCAGCAGTTCAAGGCGTTTGAGAATAAGCCGAATTGCGTTTTCAGGAGAAAGCGTTCCGGTTAAATCGTCTGGAATAGATTCAAACTGCTGTCCGACTTTAACCAGCAGGGAAATTGCCAGATTGTTTACCTGCTGCGGGTCGGAGGGTAATTGAGAAAACAGCTTGGCTACCGCCTGACGAATTTCTTCTGCCATAATAGACGGACGATAGAAATCCGCTAGCCAGGCAACAACCCAATGCAATGCGGAACGAACAACCTCTAAATCGTTTGAACCGCAGGAAGCCGTTCCTGTCAGATTTTCCAATACTCCGGATTTAATACTAAACGGCAGTCTGTCAGACTGAAATCGGTCTAAAGCAGTCAGTAATTCCGACTGAATGTCTATTTGTTCAGCAAGAGCGTTGTAAACATACGGGTGTCGAACCAAAGCGGCGAAAGACGCGAAATCGC
>CAYZMZ010000409.1:0-1704 GCA_964479655.1 uncultured Planctomycetaceae bacterium | reverse complement strand
TCTGCTACTGCTTTTAACAGCAAATACGGCGGAGTTTGATTCAAGGCTTTTCCGACGGAATCGTCAATATAAACATTGAATCGGGAAGCGGCACTTTTAACGTAATACACCATTTCCGAATCGGGAACTCCGATAGTAATTTCTTCTGGATTGTACTTTCCTTTCAGCGACTGAATGAAATCAAAGGCGCATAAAGCCTGATCCATCGGCTTTTCGACTTGAAAGAGCTGATCTTCCCGTAAGGGGCATAAAAGTTCACCTGACCATTTCTTTACTTCCAGTGCTCCGAAAGAATCAAACCGGTCGGCTTCCGATTCAGGGGCAAAAATCAAGGCGGTTACACGGGAATCTACGCGGCTGAATATTTCTTTTTGAATTTTATTCATATCGACGATTCCCGCCAGAATCAAGTCGAAATCTATATCGAAATCGCCCTTGATTTGCGAATCAACCGGAGTCGAATTTCGCAGCGCAAATTGCCGGGCGGCTTCACGATCCCAAATATTATGAGCGTCCAGAATTTGAAGATAGTTTTTTTCTATCGTCGAGAAAAACAGCCATCGATCTATTTCCGTTTTCAGATCAAAGGAATCGTAATCCGCACGAAAGACTTTATCTTGTTGAATTAAGCGGAGTTTTTCAGCGACGGAAGCGAAATCGTAGCCCTCGGAAGCCAGATTTTCGTGTAATTTGGCGAGCATCTGCCCTAAAATCAGCTGACCAAGTAAATCGTCTTCATTTGGAACGGTCGGTAAATACAACTGTCGGTCTGAGGGGACGGATTTTCTCGCCGCCGCTGACCAGGCAAGCTGCTGGGTTATTACTCCTGCGATGGGCTTGGATTGTCGATAGAGCATCTCCGGAACATGCCCGATGGTTGTAATTTGCGGTAATTCCAGAATATAATTCAACTTTTGCGCCGCAGCAAGCAAGTTACTTAACAAGGCCCGTCGAACTCGTCCGGACGGAGTTACCAAAACAACCTTGGATAAATCGCAATGATTTTCTATCGGAGCATACGTTCTAAACAGATACTGAATTGTTGAGGCTATTGCCGTTTCTGTTCGATCAAGAAAAACTCGTTTCATGGGATTTGTAATCTTGAAAAGGAAAATGTCGTAATCCCTAACTGTTGTCAGAGATACATAAAAACACTATATATCCGTCGGCGTTTTTCCTCGTACCTTAAAGTATAATTTAAGGTACGTATATTCATGCAGAATCTGTTTATATACGGGGTTTCGCTTGAAATTTCCCCGATTCATACTGGTTCCACTTGACTTTTTCCGGTTTGAATAACAAATCCCAGTCGTTTCATTTCGCCCCGATCGGCAAAACAAGAATTTAGCTCAACTTATTGGGAGAAATCAAAACGACGTCAGTAGATAAATTCAAGAAGTCATTGTAAAAATTACCATCAGATTCCTGCCTGTATAATTGCGAGCAGGAATCTTGATAATCCGATTTTGAACCGTTATTTCATGTGCGATTCTATGGCATGAATAATATCGTCGGTGCTGTTGCTGACCGGAACGGGATTATTGGCCCACGGAGTTGTTTCGACGCCGCGAGGAGCCAAAACTTCGTCAAAATACTTTTGCTGACCTGAATGATAGGCGACGGTCGCCGTCGGGTCTTTAAGTAAATGTCCGGTTAGAATACAAACGACTCTTTCGGAGGGGGCGATAACCCCTTCCTCACGAA
>CAYZMZ010000408.1:0-3383 GCA_964479655.1 uncultured Planctomycetaceae bacterium | reverse complement strand
GGCAAAATCAAAACGGCGTTGAAGGAAAAATCACGTCGTTAAAGAATAAATATCACTCGATCAAAAACTATCGTAACTCTTTATTTTATAAAGGATAAGAAAAGTCTAACCTTGAGAAATGGCTAAACGGGAAGGGATTTTAACAGCCGTCGCATTGCGTATTCTCGAAAAAACTAAAAAAATATTCCCCCCCTCTGGTCAGTATTAGCGATTGTTGTTATAATATATTAAAGATAGATGATTATAGGCTAATTCCTATTCGATTTTATTTTGAATCAATCAGCACACCAAATAACGCCGTTTTTGAGAGTTATTTTGTTGATTACGATTCAATACAAATCTGAATAGAATGATATATTGTTCTCCAGCCCCCGTAAAATTATGAAAATAAACCCGAAACCCCTTTTATTAATCTGGGTATCTTTTGTATTTTTGTGTTCCAGTCTTGCGTGGGGACAGTATTCCGGCGTAACACGTGTTTCATCTCAACACGGAACGGGCGGGCGTCCAAATATTGTAATCTTCTGCGTCGATTCGATGGGATATTCAGATGCAAGCTGTTACGGTTCGGAGATTAAAACGCCGGCTATCGATAAACTGGCCGCAGAGGGTATCCGTCTAACGAATTTTTATAATTGCGGCAGCGCAATTCCTTCTCGCGCGTCGTTATTAACCGGGCAATATCCCCATTCCGCCGGTATCGGTCATCAATTAGACAACCTCGGCATGGCGGGATATTACGGAACACTTAATAAGGAAACCCCGACTCTGGCAGAAATTCTCAAAGAAAAAGCGGGTTACGAAACGATGATGGTCGGTCGCTGGGCGTTAAGCCGCGATTTAGGCGTTAAAGGTCCAACCTACAACTGGCCTACCAGTCGCGGATTCGATCAGTTTTACGGGACGCTTACTCCATCGGAAAATCAATTTAATCCCTCAACTTTAAAAATGGGCGATAAGCCGTTTGCTCCGTCGGGGCGGGAATTTTATTATACAAACGGAATCGCGCAGGTTGCCGACGAGTTTCTGACTCAAGCGGCGAAATCCGATAAACCATTCTTTCTGTACGTTAGTCTTCCGGGACCGTTTATGCCCTTACAGGTTCCAACGCCCGAACTTTCTTCCCAGAGGGGAAATTATTATGCGGGTTGGGACGAAGTTCGAACCGCACGCTATCGAAGAATGGTACCGATGCACGTCATTGGACCGTCGGTCAGACTTTCCGTTAAAGATAGTACCATACCAGACTGGGGGAACGTTGGACCGCAGGCAAAGTGGCAGGCTATCCGAATGGAAATATACGCGGCTCAAGTAATCGCAACAGACCGGGCGATTGGAGAAATTATGCAGTCGGTTGATCAAACGGGAAGAGGAACAAATACGATGTATATTTTTCTATCTGCCTGCGGAGCGTCTGGGGTAGATATTCCCGTCAATTTTACCAATCCTCGATACGTATCCGAGAAAACACGTAACGGTTCTCCGGTAATAATCGGAAATAATCCGCGTGTAGCTCCGGGAACAGAAAAAACGTATCAGTCTTACGGAAAACCGTGGGCCAACGTCAGCAACACGCCTTTTAGAGGATATGCGGACAGCGTTTACGAAGGCGGAATTGCGTCTCCCTGTATTATCAAATATCCGGGTAAAATCGTTTCACCCGGACGTGTATCGCATCAAATTGTTCATGTAATCGATATTGTTCCGACAATACTCAATGTATTGGAATTAAGCTATCCCAGTCAAATTAAGGGCGTTCCTACTCCGGCGTGTCCCGGAGTTAGCTTTGCTCCTATATTCCAGATGAAAACCTTTAATCGGGAAATGATTTGCTGGGAATATAAAGGCAACGTCGCTGCCCGGGAAGGAAAATGGAAATTACTGGGTGAATACAACAAGCTGGGAGAAGATAAACGTAACTGGCAATTGTTCGATATGGAACAGGACAGAGCAGAGACTAAAAATTTAGTATCTGAATATCCGTCTATTGCTAAACATATGTATCAGTCTTATGTTAGTTGGTCGAAGAAAAATCATGTTCAATCCTGGAGCACGGTTTCAGAAAAACTCAAAGCCGTAAAACAACAAAAAGCGGCGAATATTCGTCGATAAGAAGGGATAAAATAATAATGGCAAAATCTAAAAATTGGTATGTAGGAATTGATGTCGGAGGAACAAAGATTCAGGCGTCTTTATGCCGTGAATGCGGAATCGTAGTTGCCTCCGCCCGTCAGGCAACGCCTCGGGAAGGAACTCCTGAAGATACAATCGCCGCCATTACAACAGCAATCGATTTGGCGCTGGCTGAAGACGGGAAGACAATCAAGGAAATTTCCGCCGTTGGAATTGCCGTACCCGGTGTTGTAGACCCCGACGGCAACGTGGTTGGAACCCCGAACATGAATTTGGGCGGCGTTCCGTTAAAATCCATTTTAGAGAAAAAACTTGCGGTTCCGGTAGCAATCGGAAACGATGGTAATATCGGCGCATTGGGTGAATCCTGGATCGGTTCAGGGCACGGTTCGCAGTCGATTATCAGCATTTGCGTCGGAACGGGAATCGGAAGCGGTATTGTGCTCAACGGAAAGCTGTTACCAGGCGCCTGCGATGCCGCCGGCGAAATCGGGCATATTCATGTTATGGACGACGGTCCTATGTGTGGGTGCGGCAATAAGGGCTGTTTTGAAGCCGTCGCCGGACGGTTGGCGATTGAACGGGATATTCGCGCTGCGCTGGAAACCGGAGAGCTATCTATTATTTCAGATCTGATGGCTCAAAAAGAGGGACTGATTAAATCGGGAATGATTAATCAGGCTTTAACCGCAAAAGACCCGTTGGTTACCCGAATTGTAACCCAGGCCGCGAAGGTTATCGGACGCGTTTGCAGATCGGTTCGTCATCTGATTGACCCGGAAACAATTATTCTCGGAGGCGGCTTGATGGAGGCGTGCGGCTGGTTTTTAATGCCGATTATTCAACAGGAAATCAACGACGACCATCTGCTTACCTCGTCCAGAAAGCGCGAGGTTGTTTATTCTTCTTTGGGCGACGATGCCGTTGTTTTCGGTGCCCTGGCGTTGGCTAGAATTGAAGTCAATCGTTCGCCGTTTGCCCCGGAATTTAATATTCTCCCTGAATATCCAACTGTATTGGAAAATGCAGACGGTTCAATTACGATTAAAAAGAAAACGTATTCCTCTTGCGTATATATTCGTCCAGACGGAAAAGATAAAAACTGGAAAGAATCGCTTCCTCTAACTGCGGCGCATTTGGAACCGCTGGTTTCGGGCGGAATAGAATGTTTGTATATTGGAGGCAAGCCGGAAACCTGTCTGTCGGAAGAATGTCAGGACTACCTCTCAACGCGAAATATTCGATGGGAC
>CAYZMZ010000407.1:0-3383 GCA_964479655.1 uncultured Planctomycetaceae bacterium | reverse complement strand
GATCCCGCCGATCTGCATGATACGCTTCTGGAACAGATTGTTACCGCTGACGACGAATGGATGGAAAAATTCCTCGAAGGCGAAGTTCCGACCGATGACGAGCTGCATTCCCTGCTGTTCAAAGCGGTCAAAGACGGCGTCCTGATTCCGATCGTTTTCGCCAGCTCGAAGTCGGATAACGGCATTACTGAACTTTTGGACACTTTAACCATGGCGGCAGTTCCAGCCAGCATGGCGGTTAAGACGGCGAAAAACGCTGCGGGAGAAGAAGTTGAAGTTACCGCCGATCCCGCCGGACCTCTTTGCGCTCAAGTATTCAAAACTCGTATTGACCCGTTTGTTCAAAAGTTGAATTTTATTCGTGTTTACAGCGGAACGTTAAAAACCGGGCAAACTGTCCCGTGTTCCGATTCCCGCAAGCCGGTAAAACTGGCTCAGCTGTTCCAAATGCAGGCCTCTCAAACCAATCCAATTGACGAAGCGGGACCGGGTTATATTGTCGCCGTTTCCAAAATGGAAGATTTCCATAATTCTACCACCTTAGGGGACCTTCGTCTCCCGACAATCCAATTCCCGACCCCCATGGTTGGCTTGGCTGCGACTCCTAAATCCCGCGGCGATGAAGGTAAACTGTCTACCGCGTTGGCTAAACTATGTGAAGAAGATCCTACTTTCCGCCGTGAACAAGACGCGCAAACCAAGGAATTGGTTATTACCGGTATGACGGAACTTCATTTGAATATTCTTCGGGAAAGACTTAAACGCCGTGATAAAGTAGAAATCGATACTAAAGAGCCGAAAATTCCGTATCGAGAAACCGTCTTGGCGAAGGCGGAAGGAATGCACCGACACAAAAAACAATCTGGCGGTTCTGGTCAGTTTGGTGAAGTTTGGATTCGTATGATGCCCATGCCCGGTGATTTAACCGAGGAAACCGTTGAGACGTTTGCCAATAAAGAAAACTTTATCAATATGAAAGAATATCATTTTGATAAAGCCAATGGTTTTATTTGGATAGATTCTATTGTCGGCGGTTCGATTCCCGGAAACTTCATGCCGGCGATTGAAAAGGGCTTTTACGAACGATTAGCCAAGGGCGTAATTGCAGGTTACAAAGTCCAAAACGTTTGCGTGGAAGTCTTCTTTGGAAAAGATCACCCGGTCGATTCCAACGAAACGGCTTTCCGTACGGCGGCTAACATGGCTTTTAAGAAGGTCTTTTTGGAAGCCAAACCTGCGTTGTTGGAACCGATTGTCCGTATTGAAATTACCGTCCCCAACGACAGCGTGGGCGATATTTCCGGCGACTTATCCAACCGCCGCGGACGTCCGTTAGGCATGTCCAGCGCTGGTTCTAACATGCAAACCATTGAAGCTGAAGTTCCGTTGGCCGAAGTTACCACTTATGCCAGAATTTTGAACTCCTTAACCGGCGGTCAAGGTTCTTATACAATGGAATTTCTCCGATACGATGCGGTTCCCGGCAATATTCAACAGCAGATTATCGCCAAAGCCAAGGTCGAAGAGGAAGAAGAATAATAATAGTCAGAACGTATGTTCTCTGGTAAACAGAGGGGCATTTACCCCCTCTGTTGCTAACTCAAATATACGGGTTCAACTTAAAATTTTCCGGCTTATATTATCCTAAAACAGCCGTTTTAATTCGACTTAATCCGTAAAACCGGGTGTTTTTATTCCTGTTGCGGCAATAGCAAAACGGCGGCGATAAAAATCAAGTACTTATAGTATAAATCCCCTCTTTTTAGGAGGGGATTTTTATGGGGAAGGGAAGGGCGCAAGACGGCGTTTTCTTCCCTTTGTTTTTTTTGGACAGAGAATCTTTTGAACGGCGAATCTGCCGTTGCGTTGCGCCTTTGCTCGATGCTATTATTTAATCTTATTGAGCAGCCAAGCCATGTTTTCGCCTAGCGATTGCATGTTGCGCAGTCCTTCTTCGTCGTTTAGACATTCGCCTTTTTCTCGACCGTAACCCATATTCCAATACGTTCCGGAAACAATAAACATGCCGTTGATCATAAAGAAATGATTAATTGTATCCAAGGCATGAACCGCGCCGCCCCGTCGAACCGCCAGAACTGCCGCTGCGGGCTTTCGCTTTAAGACGCCTTCCGGTCCCAAAACGTAACCAACGCGATCGATAAACGCCTTGACCTCGGTTGTAACGTCCGAATAATACGTAGGAGAACCGATAATAATCGCGTCTGCTTCGCGGCATTTTTGTACGCATTCGTTCACAAAATCGTTATTAATTACGCATCGTCCGGGATTTTTCGTTCTGCACGCCATGCATGCCATACAGCCATGAACCGGCTTACCGCCGATTTGGACGATTTCAGTTTCAATTCCCGCTGCCTGTAACGGGGCGAGGACTTTGGTTAGCAATGTATATGTATTTCCGTCTGGACGAGGACTGCCATTAAACGCAACAACTTTCATAATATTCTTCCTTTGTTTAGTGATTTGGGGTTGCATTATTCCTAAAGTTGCTATATTATATCACTTAATTCCCCTTTTGTAAATCGGGGAGACCAATTACCCCAAAAACATACCATTTTTCTTGCCCTTCCTATTAGTTCATACAGACTATAAAATCGGCAGAAAAATCAGTATGATAATTTATAATTAAATAGAAAATATGCCCGCTCTGATTGTTTTTCATCTTACGATTATTTTAGCCGCTGGTTTTATAGCGGGTCTGATTTGCAAACGACTTAATATTTCAATTTTAATTGGATATATGGTTATTGGTACGCTAATCGGACCTGGTTGTTTGGACGTAACGGGGATTAAATCGCAGAATAATAATTTCGTTTCCGTTAATAAAGAACCAGCGGCAAATAAATCCGATTTGTCTGAAGTGGCAGGAAAAGACCCCGCGGTTGATTCTGGTCAGGTTCAAAATAGCGACGAAATCGCCTTGGAAGGAATCGCAGAATTTGGCGTATTACTGCTGCTGTTTGCCATTGGAGTAGAATTTTCGCTGGATAAGATGGCAGCAATGGCAAAATACATGTTTGTCGGCGGCGTATTACAGATGATTCTTACCGGTTTGCCGACGGCGTTGTTATGTCATTTTCTTGGCTTAACGTGGTCAGCAAGCATACTTATCGGTTGCGTAGTATCGTTAAGTTCGACGGCATTGGTTTACAAAAGCATGGGGGACGTTGGAATGGCGGTTACCCGTCGAGGCAAGGCGACTTTGGGTATTCTGCTGTTTCAGGACGTTGCTCTGGTTCCGATGTTGCTTTTGATTCCGATTCTCTCCGGGGGAGCAATTCCGACTCCTGAATATTGGGGGTTACTGGCGTTAAAAACGTTGTTATTCTGCCTGATTGTAGTTGTGGGTAAAATATCGATGAATA
>CAYZMZ010000406.1:0-3385 GCA_964479655.1 uncultured Planctomycetaceae bacterium | reverse complement strand
CTATAATACCTCTAAAGTATTTGTGCCCGAAACGTTTTCGGATTCCCCGTGTTTTTCAGGCTCCGCCTTTTTTGACGTTAAAACAATATTTATTCCCGCCTCCTTTTCCGTGGGCTTCGCACACGGCTACGAACATTCAACCGCTACGCGGTTTTGGGAAAATGAATCGGAGTCGACAACGAACCGGCGGATTGTGATTCCGTGAATTGCGTTAATTTTGCATACCGCTTGGGTTGGTATTTGATACGCAGCGCGGATTTCCCCGCTCCGGGGCGTCCCTCTTGCGTTTCCGTCTATGATGTATATAATAATTTTTTAGCTCCGTTGCGTTGTTTTTAATCGGATTAGAATTATTATGCCAGAAACTGAAACCGTTGTAATTGACAATCTTAATATAACCTTAAAAGATCACCTGTCCCGTCATATCAAGCCAGATTCCCGAATTTCGATTGCGGGAGCTGATTTTTCCATGTATGCGTATGAGGCGTTAAAAGAGTGTCTGAATAACGTGGGACGATTTCGGTTTCTGTTTACTTCGCCCGCATTTTCGGCGAAAATAGAGCCGAAAGAGACGCGCAAATTCTATATTCCGCAGCAGAATCGTGAACGAAATTTGTACGGAACCCCGTTTGAAGTTCTTTTGCGCAATAAACTTACCCAGCGGGCGGTGGCACGAGATTGTGAAAAGTGGATTGCTCAATGCGCTCAGTTTAGAACGGTAAATATCGATGGAATGAGCGGTATGATTCTTATAGAAAATCCTTCCGGCGATAATTCCGTGTATTTATCTATTCCTGCGTTTACAACCTCAGAACTGGGCTGTGAGGGCGGCAGTCCTGTTCGCAGTCCGATTGTATATATCCGTTCGCAGGCGAGCAATTCTTACTTGCAAAATTTTGACAGTACCTGGAATAATCCTGACCTTATAGAAGATATTACCAATAACGTTTTGGAAAGCATGAAAACGGTATATAAGGAAAACTCGCCTGAGTTGGTATACTATATTGCTTTATACAATATTTTTAATGAATTTCTGAATACTATTTCTGACGATGAGTTGCCCAACGAGGCTACGGGATTTAAGAAAAGCCAAATTTGGAATATCCTTTATAACTTTCAGCAGGACGCCGCGCTGGGGATAATTAACAAGCTGGAAAAATTTAATGGCTGTATTTTGGCGGATAGCGTTGGTTTAGGAAAAACGTACACTGCTTTGGCGGTTATAAAGTATTTTGAACAGCGGAATAAAAACGTTCTGGTTTTATGTCCCAAGAAACTGGGAGATAATTGGACGATGTTTAAGGGGAATTACGCCAACAATCCGATAGCCAAAGATCGGTTGCGATACGATGTCTTGTTTCATACGGATTTATCCCGCGAGCATGGAATTTCCAACGGTCTTGATTTGGAACGTTTACAATGGGGAAATTACGATTTGGTTGTTATTGACGAATCTCATAATTTCCGTAACGGAGGCGAATTGTACGGCGAAAACCGGGATCGGGAAAATCGTTATTTGCGGTTGCTCAATCAAGTAATTTGTCAGGGCGTAAAGACGAAAGTACTCATGCTTTCCGCTACTCCGGTGAATAATCGATTCAACGATTTGAAAAATCAGCTTGCCTTGGCCTATCAGGAGGATAACGCCAATTGGAGTTCCCTGACAGATAAACGAACGATGGAAGACGTTTTCCGGAACGCTCAGGGAGCCTTTAATCGATGGATGAAGTCGGAAGCGGCGGAAAGAACGACGGAAAATTTGCTTGCTGTTTTGGATAGCGAGTTCTTTGACCTGCTCGACGGCGTTACGATCGCTCGTTCCAGAAAGCATATTGAAAAATCGTACGATACCTCGAAGATCGGGAAATTTCCGCACCGAAATCCGCCCATTTCTAAACAGCCGGAATTAACCGACCCGCAATTTAAGCTCGATTATCCAGATCTGTTTTCGATGCTCATGGAATTGAATCTGAAAATCTACGCTCCCTCTTCTTATATTCTGCCCAGTCGGAGAGATAAATATGACGCTATGTACGATAAAAACAAACCTTATATCGACTTGAATCAGCGTAACCGTGAAGTGGGATTACAGAAATTAATGGCTGTCAATCTTCTCAAACGTATTGAAAGCTCTGTTTACTCATTTCGTTTAACGTTGCAGCGTATTTTGAATTTGATTAATAACTCGCTTGATTCTATTGAGCAATTCAAGCGCAACAAAGGCGAAAGTCAGCAGGTTACGGTTGCGGAAATAAATCCTGACCAGTTTGATGAGGACGACCAAAACATCGATATTTTTTCTATCGGGAAAAAGGTTAAAATTAATCTGGCTGACATGAATTATCAGGACTGGGAAGAGGAACTGTATCAAGACAAGGTAAGGCTGGATAATCTGCTTGTCCGAATTGAAAATATAGACCCTCAGCACGATAACAAGCTCAAGGAACTTCTGGCTTTGATAGATCAGAAGATGAATCATCCGCTCAATGAAGGCAATAAAAAGATTTTGATCTTTTCGGCGTTTGCCGATACGGTTAGTTATTTATATGAACAGATCGGTCCGCTGGTCAAGAAAAAATACGGTCTTAACACGGCAATGATTACCGGTACTACAGACGGACGTTCTACCGAGCCGAGTTTGCGTTGCGATTTAAATACGGTTTTAACCTGCTTCTCGCCGCTATCAAAAAATCGGAACTCGCTTTCCTCTGCAAAACAGGTGGATATAGATATACTTATTGCGACGGACTGTATTTCAGAAGGTCAAAACCTGCAAGACTGCGATTACCTGGTAAACTACGATATTCATTGGAATCCCGTCCGCATTATTCAGCGTTTTGGGCGAATCGATCGAATCGGAAACGTAAACAACAGCGTTCAGCTGGTCAATTTTTGGCCCAACGTTACGTTGGACGAATACATCAATCTGCGTAAAACCGTTGAATCGCGTATGAAAATTGTAAATATCACGGCTACCGGCGTGGGAGACGATAATCCGATCAACGACGAGCAGAATCGTGATTTGGAATACAGAAAACGTCAGTTGGAACGGCTTAAGGAAGAAGTTGTCGATATTGAAGATATGTCAACCGGAATTTCGCTTACCGACTTGGGGCTGAATGAATTTCGGCTTGATCTGCTGGATTATCGAAAAGCGCATGCGGATTTAGATGTCGCCCGGATTCCGCTGGGATTGCATACGCTTGTTCGTGCCAGACCGGATCTGCCGACGGGAGTTATTTTTATACTCAAAACCCGGTCGAACGAAGGCAACAAGGATAGCCAGAACCGAATCTATCCGTTTTATATGACGTATATCAATTCCAGAGGGGAAATCGTTGTGGATCATTTATGCCCCAAAAAGCTCCTGGATGCGCTGCGTATC
>CAYZMZ010000405.1:0-3389 GCA_964479655.1 uncultured Planctomycetaceae bacterium | reverse complement strand
GGTACCATAAAGGCATAAATAAGCCATTGAGCCCAAACTAGCTTATGAAAAAATATAATGATGTTCTTTGACATGACTCCCTCATTTTGGTTAAAGTATTGACGTGACGTGCCCGACAAATTCGGGGACGGCCAAAAATCCCCAAAGTCAATGGCGATTCAGGAAGCTGGATTCCATGAGGTTATGGAAACCGGCGACATCTCACTAAAAATTACCTTGGATGCCTGTTCTATTATTCTATTTCCGTATTTCATATTATATACGAAATATTATACTCTAAATTCGTTGCCGTGTAAAGGCGGATACAATCTTTAAACGGAATCAAAAAATGGATTTCAATTCCCTCTATTAATATTAAGGCTCCAAAGTCGAAAAATGTCACGTCAAAAATCCCGAAAATCGTAAAAAAAGTCGAAAAAAGTGGAAAAAGTTTTTGAATCGATAAATATTTGAGGCGCAACTTCCGTTCGCGGCTCCGATTTTGGGCGTTTTGTGGAGAAAACGCCCTGAAAATCCTCCATAACCCGCCACTTCAGTGACTGGGGAGGAAATACACCCGCCTCACCCGTCTGTCCGCCGTCTTCAGCAGCGGAGAATTTCGGTAGTTATTTGTACAATCACGAACTAAAGTCCGGGGTTATCGAGATTGCCGTTCCAAAAATCGCCTGCAACCTCCCCGTCCTCTCCCCC
The DNA here is from genome assembly GCA_964479655.1 of uncultured Planctomycetaceae bacterium. Classification (GTDB taxonomy): domain Bacteria; phylum Planctomycetota; class Planctomycetia; order Pirellulales; family Thermoguttaceae; genus RUG11551. The sequence goes on along the minus strand of CAYZMZ010000405.1, from coordinate 2,699 downwards.
AAAAAAGCAGGGAGAGAGGCGATATATTTGCTTATTTCTTTATTCTTCGTCTAAAATCCCCGCTCCAAAACTATCGGTTGGCTTTTGAGGAGATTCAGGAGCTTTTTCGCGCTGCGGTTCTTGTCCCGGCTGTACCTTTGAAGAAGTATCAGAAGAGGGAACGTTGGTTCCCGATGAAAAACTCTGCTGCGACGATTTAGGATACCGCGGATTTCCCTGACGCGGATTCCCCGTCCCGTCAGCAGACGAATTGTTCCCCTGACGTGAATAACGCGCGGAATTTTTTCGCGACCGCTGCTGCGGATTATCCGTGAGTTGATCGAGCGTTTCGTCATCCGCTTGATCTCCCGTATAGCGCAACGCACGCTGATCAAACGCTTCGTGAAGAACCTGAATATCGGTAATCAGGTACGACTGAACCTGGAAATCGCTCATTTCAACCTGAACTTTTTCAGCTAAAAATTCGTGTCCGACAACTTTACCTTCCCCATCGGGCGTTTTAACAAACGCGCCTAAAGAGGGCATTTTTCCCTGCATTTCTTCGTAGGTATCGAACTCGTACCGCAGACAGCATTTTAATCGACCGCACCGACCGGAAATTTTCGACGGGTCTAAGGTTGCTTTCTGCATCTTCGCCATTTTCATCGAAACGGACGGCATAATCGTTAAATAGGAATTGCAGCAAACCTCTTTTCCGCAGTCTCCAAAGTCTGCCAGCAACTTCGCCTCGTCCCGAACGCCTATCTGCCGCAGCTCTATGCGCGTTTGAAATTCGTTGGCTAATACTTTAACCAACTCTCTAAAATCTATACGACCGTCGGCTAAATAATAAACGACAATCCGCTCTCCGCCAAAAATATGCTCTATATCTACCAAGTGCATATCCAATTTCATATCCCGGATAAATACTTGGGTTTTATGAAATTCCTCAATTTCCAGATTTTGGATTCGGTCTAATTCATTTAGGTCTTCCGGTGTCATGGAGCGAACAATACGTCCGTGCGGCGGAGTTCCCAGCTTATTAATTCGCGCCAGTTCTTCCATGGTTTTTTGCAATTCCGGCTTCATTTCGCAAAGCACCTGAGCGGTTTCCATGCCGCGTTCCGTGCGCGTGATGACGTATTCATTATGCTTAAAATCGGACTTCGCGGTTGCGGCAAATATTCCGACGATTCTCATCGCTCCGTATCGAACTATGTATTCTGACATTAAATTTATGGATTGAAAACGTTATTGATGTATGGGGATAACCGATATATTGGCAGGAATTACGACCACGCGAAATCCCTCTGTTCTAATTACCCGAACTGAATCCCCTTGCTGGATAGGCATTTGTTCTGCGATCGCCTCTACCAAATGGGAATCAATTTCTATCTTGCCGTATGGAAACATGTAATTACAGGCTATTCCTGTTCGACCGATTAGACTTTCCAGCTGCTGTTTTGTCAGCGGCACGGAATCGGTACTTGCAGCCAACGCCTTGGACGGAAGCAAAGAAGAGTTAATCCGACGTCGATAAATAAATTGCCTTAAAAGGAGAAATACTCCCAATACGATAGCAATTATAATTATATACGTAGTCATTTGGGTCTTCTTATCTTTGATTGTTATACCTGAATCAATACGGAGATACTTGCACCGCAATTGCAACAGGACAATTCCACCGGAAACCGTATTATAGCGTAAAAAAACGTTTTTACCAGTCCGATTTAAGGATAGAAAACCCGGAAATATGATTTTTTCCTAAAATCTGGTTGCGTAGGCAGGTTCAGACGAATAATACATCTGTAAATTTTCTACGTGAGGACCGAATTGTGTTTCGATATAATACTCCAACAAATTCCCAATTTGAGCGTCTAGCGGGATGCATTTTACCTGTTCGCTAACCGCAATTACCCCTCCGCAGAGAGTAATTAACTCTTCCGCTGAAAAAAATCCCTGTTGATGAACCTGCTTTTCCGCTAACTGTTCCAGCGTATAGGCGATAAAAATTTTCTGTCCGTTTAAGGAAACACAGTTATTATCCAGCAACTGGCACGCCGTATTACAATGCCAGATGATACCGTGAAACTGATTCCGGGAATTATCCGCTTTTCCGCAAAGCGGGATACGTGAATCGGTTACCCAAACGGGGATTAAAGACGTTTTCATATTAAACTGTTTTACTTTTTCCGAAAACAGGGAATCTTCGTAAAAATAAAGCATCGGTAAGCCGTAGATTTCTTTTACCCAGCGAACGCGTCCTGAACATAAATCCATCTGACAGCTGTCCGTAAACGTAAATATCGCGCCAAACGACGCTATTAGCAGAAATAAAAAATATGATATTTGGGTTGTAACACGTTTCGTCATTTTTTGCCCTAAAATGATTTTGTGAAATATACAAGTTCTACCGATACTGTTCAGTATAACAAGTTTACTTATCTGGTAGATACGATAATAATATAACACATTATAGATTTTATGGCAAGAGGTGGTTATAAAAAATCTAAAGAACGTGCGTGAGTTGGAATTTTCGTATCGCGTGGTCGGTATCGGGTCAGTTCAACCGCTACGCAGTTCCCGTTTGATAGAACGAAACGCAAAATTTCCGCCCCAACGCCGTAGGTGTTTCCGTTAGGTAGAAACCGCGAATAATCATCGAGCCGAACCGCTCCCGGAGGGAGAAACGAACGGTAGAAAGCCGCGTTCACTCCCCC
>CAYZMZ010000404.1:999-3390 GCA_964479655.1 uncultured Planctomycetaceae bacterium | reverse complement strand
GCGAAATCAAAACGGCGTCGAAAGAAAAAATCAAGTAGCCATAGTTTAAGCCCTGTTCTGGACGACGGGTATATAATAAGGTAAGTTGGAGTTCATATACGCCAAATCCCGGTTTTTTCATTTGAGAAAAAAACAGCTCCGGCGGTATAATCTCTCTGTATTTATTCAACCTTATTTTTCCCTAGTCAGTTACTATGAACAACAAAAGACCCCCGATAACAGAATCGGTCGAAGGCAATCGTCCGGCGGGAAATGAAAAGCCCTCTCGAATTGCCTATTGGGAACGTAGAAATCGTCAGAAGAAGCACGAAAATCGGCGTTTTCCTGCGGAAACGGAACATCGCGACCATGCCGAGGCCTCGGAAGAGCGTCAGCCGGTAATCGAACGGCGCCAGTTTGTCGATTCCTATTCCGAATTATCGCCCCAGGCGCGGGAACTGGCCTTGGCCATAGACGCCTATAAAATTCATTTCCATAGACGATTTATCAATCACGAAGAATTGCTGACCGTAATTCAATCCTTGGGTTATACTCAGGAATACGGTCCATAATACCATACTAAATATTGTTTCACGGAGGAAACATGAATACCGCATACAAAATAATCCCTGTAATCGTTCGCGTTGCCGTATTGATTTTTGCGTTCAATTCGTCTTTTATTCAAGCGCAGCTCCCCTCCGATCAGGGGCAGGTTTGGAAAGACTACGATATTAGCTCCTATACCAGCGGGGTATCCAATACCAGCCGACCTGAACAGGCGATCATGGACGCTATTTTGCGTCAGACGGGTCATCAGGCCTGGTGCGGTGAAATCCCCGGATTGTTAAACGTCGGTCCTAATTCTATCCGGGTGTATCATACCCCTGAAATGCAGCAGCAGGTACAATCCGTTGTACAACAGTATCTGCAAGCGGGAAGCAATACCGTTTCTTTTCAATTCAGGGTTATGAGCGTAAATAATCCGGTTTGGCGAACGCAAGCGGTGTCCTTTTTACGCGCGGCGGAAACTCAAAGTCCGGGAACCTCCGCCTGGATTCTCAATGCGGCTGACGTGCCTGCTTTGATTAAAATTCTGCAAGACAGAAGCGAATTTCAGCAAGTCAATACGCCGCAGGTTACCATTCATAACGGACAGCCGGCGACGGTTAATTTAACCCATCCGAAAACATATATTCGCGGAATTTATGCCGCACCCGACCGAGGCAGCGGGTTCCGTCCGGCGGAGGGAATTATCGAGGAAGGCTGTCGAATCGAATTCACGCCTTTACTGGCCGCAGACGGAAAAACTATCGACGCATTAATTCAAACCAATATCGATAACGTTGTAAAATTATACGATGTCAATCTGCCGTTCAATTCTACTCGTCAGGGATACCCGAAATCCGTAAAGGTTCAAGTGCCTCGCATAGATCAATACCGATTTCAGGAGCGATTTATTTGGGCAGCCGACCGGGCGTTGCTCATTTCTTTGGGTATGACGCCCTCCCCTATTCCGGGCAAGGCCTCCGTTGCCCCCGGCTTGCCGTTGATGGGATCCGAACGAGTTGAAACACTCATTTTAATTCTCAAGCAATAGAAAAAGACGATTTCGGCTTGAAATTATAAAAATTTACATACGGAACAAATAATCAATGAACTTCTGTATCCTGCTTTCCTAGCGACGCCGTTTTGATTTTATGATGTTTTTTGGTAACCTTGGTGCTTTGTCTGGAGCGGGTACGGGATGAGCTTATTTCTCGGTTATCTCCCGCCTCTCTGGCGGCTGAAGGGAAAAATAGAGTGCAGTTTCGAGCCTGCCGCTAAAATGGCAGGTTATGGAAAAAGCATTTTCTTCTTATTCGATAATCTTATTCGATAAAAATCTATTTTACAGGATTCTCTTTCTAAATTTAACTCTACACAAAAGAAAAAAGATTGGAAAAGCTCCGTATTATTTTTCTCGATTTTTTCTGGGTACAATCAAAATAATCCGAACAATCGATACAAACCGAACGTTATAATCGTTATAACCGTTACAATCAGAACTCAATTTAAATTATTTCGGTAAAAAATTTAAATAACTTTAATTTTTTACTTGAAAATAATTAATTTTTTTGCTACACTATAACTGTTGCAACCGGAATAATCGAACCAATCGTAACAACCAGTGCTTTCGGAATTTCCCCCATATTTATTACAAGCGCAATACAATCAGGTTATTCGGATTATAATGATTATTACAATTACAACGAGGTTTTATCGTTTGCCCTAAACACGATACAGACGGCAGACCGCAAATTTTTTTCGATGAGTTTGGCATGAAAAGAATTATACTATAACTATATGTTTTTTTCTTCTTGACGTCGTTTTGATTTCGCCCTTCAGAATCAAACAACCCTTTGGTTGAACGAT
>CAYZMZ010000404.1:0-989 GCA_964479655.1 uncultured Planctomycetaceae bacterium | reverse complement strand
ATGAAACGCCTGAGATTTGTTATTCAAACCGGGAAAAGTCAAGTGGAACCAGTATATCTGTTGCCAGTCGCTGTTTGGGGTGAGAAAGTGCCGTAGTACGCAAAACTTATCAGAAACACCTATGGATTTTATCATGTTTTTCAATTTATTTAATTTCCTTAAACCGAAAAAAAATCGTAAAGTTGATTTACGATTCAGACGGATGCGTTTTGAATCGATGGAACAGCGTAACCTGCTCTCGGTTTCAAGCTACGTTCCGGATTTTTCGGACGAGGCGGCTGCTTTTACCAGTTCGTATTCCTACGCCTCCAGCGGAGTACTGAAATACAACGCCGCTATAGATGATTTAATCGGATTAACAGCTGTTGAAAAGCAATACGGACTTTCGGGGGCTAATCAAACCGTCGTTATTATAGATTCGGGTATTACCACCGATCACAACGCGTTTAGCGACGGACAAATTGTCGGCGGCTGGGATTTTGCCGAAAACGATGCCGACTATTCCGATACCTCCCTTTACGGCGGGCACGGAACGCACTTGGCTGGAATTATCGGCGGTTCGACAACCAAATATACCGGCGTGGCTCCGGGAGTAGAAATTGTTGTTTTACGTGTTTTTGGAGATGACGGCATTGGATCGTTTGAATTAATCGAAAGCGCACTCCAATGGGTTGAAAAGAATCTCAATACGTTTGATAATCCAATTACCGCCGTTAATTTGTCGTTAGGCTCGGTTGCGACCAGTTCCAATTCCTCTGACTGGACGGTTTTAGACGACGAATTATAATTCCGGCGTTTTTATTTCTGTAGCGGCGGGAAATGACTACAAATCTGCGCCGAACGCCGGCGTTTCCTATCCGGCTTGCAGTCAGTATACAGTTTCTGTAGGGGCGTTGGACGCCAACGGGAATATTGCCGATTACTCGCAGCGGGATTCCAGCACTATTTTTGCGCCCGGATACGGTATTTACAGTTCGGTTCCAGATTAT
>CAYZMZ010000403.1:0-3431 GCA_964479655.1 uncultured Planctomycetaceae bacterium | reverse complement strand
GCAATCGCGGCGCGAATAATAGCCGTGGCTTGCATCTTGGTGATTTCGGGATAAACAATACCCAGTCGGCAACCGCGGTGACCGAGCATCGGGTTGGATTCAGCCAGATCGTGAACACGATTCTGAATAAATTCAACGGTCATACCGGTCTTGTCGGCCAATTCCTGCTGACCAGCCAAGTCGTGAGGCAGGAATTCGTGTAGCGGCGGGTCAAGCAGACGAACGGTTACAAACTTGCCATTCATGGCGGTAAACAGACCTTCAAAGTCAGCTTGCTGGAACGGCAGAAGAGCTTCCAAAGCCTTTTCACGATCGGCGGTATTGTCAGCCAGAATCATGGTACGGAATTCGTCAATATGATCGAAGAACATGTGTTCAGTACGAGTCAAACCGATACCTTCTGCGCCCAAAGCAACCGCTGTGGTTGCCTGATCCGGTTTATCGGCATTGGTACGAATTTTCAGTTTGCGGAATTTATCGGCATAGCCCATTAACTTGGCGTACAGCTGATAAATCGGAGCCTTTTGGGGATCCAAGCTCTTATCGATAAGAACCTGAAGAACCTCAGACGGAGCGGTCGGAACCTGACCGGCGTAAATCTTACCGGTGAATCCATCGACGGAAATCCAATCGCCAGCCTTGAACGTTTGTCCAGCGACTTTCATGGTTTCGGTCTTATAATCGATTTCCAAACCATCGCAACCGCAAACGCAGGCCTTGCCCATCTGACGGGAAACCAAAGCAGCGTGAGAAGCGGCACCGCCGAAGGAGGTAACAATACCCTGAGCAACCTTCATACCTCGAAGGTCTTCAGGAGTCGTTTCACGGCGAACCAGAATCAGCTTAACGTTGTTGTCTTTCTGCCAAATCTTTTCGGCGTCTTCCGGCTGGAAGCAAATCTGTCCGGTAGCAGCCCCAGGTCCCGCGTTTACGCCCTTGGCGATGGGATCCATGCCTTTAAGACCCTTGCCGGAGAAAATCGGCTGGAGTAATTGGGTTACGTCGTTGGCCGGAACGCGCTTGACAGCAGTCGCTTCGTCGATTAAACCTTCGTCTACCATTTCTACAGCAGTACGAACGTGAGCGAAACCGGTTCGCTTGGCGTTACGAGTCTGCAACATGTACAATTTCTGATGTTCGATGGTAAACTCAATATCCTGAACGTCATGATAATGATTTTCCAGATTATGAGCGACTTCCTGGAATTGCTTCCAAACGTCAGGCATATCATCGCCGAGGGTAATTTCAATCTTTTTCGGCAAACGAATACCTGCTACAACGTCTTCACCTTGAGCGTTGATCAGATAGTCGCCGGTAATTCCTTTTTCGCCGGTGGCACCATTTCGAGTTAAAGCAACACCCGTGGCACAATCTTCACCCATGTTACCAAATACCATCGCCTGAACGGTAACAGCGGTACCCCAATCGTGAGGAATGCCGTTCATACGACGATAAACCATCGCGCGGTCATTCATCCAAGATCCGAATACGGCACCGATAGCTCCCCAAACCTGTTCCATGGGATCTTCGGGGAAATCTTTACCAGTCGCATTTTTAACAGCTGCTTTGAACTCGGAAACCAATTCCTTCAAAGCGGAAGCGGGCAATTCGGAGTCTAACTTTACGCCGCAGGCCTTCTTTTTAGCGTCCAGAATCTTTTCAAACGGATCAATTTCCGTCTTATTGGCGGGTTTCATGCAAAGAACAACGTCGCCGTACATCTGAACGAATCGGCGATAGCAGTCCCAAGCAAAACGTTCGTCGCCGGACTTCGCGGCCAAAACCTTAATCGTGTTGTCGTTCAAGCCGATATTCAAAACGGTATCCATCATACCAGGCATAGATTCACGAGCACCAGATCGGCATGAAACCAACAGAGGCAATTCCTTATCGTCGCCGAACTTCTTGCCCATGACTGTTTCGATACCCTTCATCGCGGCTTCGACATCGGCTTTTAATTGTTCGGGGTAGGACTTGTTGTGAGCGTAGAAATAGGTGCACACTTCAGTGGTAATCGTAAAGCCAGCCGGAACAGGCAAACCAATCTTCGCCATTTCAGCCAAATTTGCGCCCTTGCCACCGAGAAGATTACGCATGGAAGCGTCACCATCTGCTTGACCCTTACTGAAAGAATAAACGTACTTAGCCATGGATTAAAACCTCTTCGCAGGATTCCTGCGGTAAAAACGTTAAATAGTCAAAAGGCAATTCGATATAACATTTACTTATGTAGTAATTACATCAAAAGCCCGTTAATACATAAAATTAAATTTAACTCATTTTACCCTACTTCCGATTTTCGTCAAGATACCGGAGCAGAGTTTATTCAATAAAATATTAGCGAATATCTACAGATTTTATTTGAATTATATCTGATTATTCAGTTAGATTTCATTTAATTTCTTTCGCTTCCCCTCGATTCCAGAAATTTCCATCTGAATCGTTCTGTATAAATAGGCGATATGGGTGTTTTGCTAAATTCAGACAAAACAAAAACGGTTCTACGGAAAAATCAAGTGTGATTGCTCAGAAATTTAGCAGACGTCAATAATAGCACAAATAATTGCACAGTTTAAAATAAACAAGGCGTTTTGATAATTCTCTGCGAAAAACCAAAACGCCGTAAAGCAAAAAAATCGGTTAGTTAAAACAGGTTTTACTTAGAAACGCGATTTTTCCGGCGTAAAAAATATAATCCGCCGCAACCCGCTATCAACAGCAACCAAGTTGACGGTTCAGGAACGGATTGATAAAATGCAATTCCCGAAAAACCAACGCGATCACCTCCGTTAGCGGTAAGTTGGTAGTACAAGTTATCGGTCAAGGTCATAATAACTTTATCCGTTACAACTGTTTTATCTAATAGAAAATTAACGTATTCATCTGGATCAACAGTGGTATTGATGGTAAAAAGCTGCGATAAAACCAAATCGTCTTCGTTAAAGAAATCGAGATAAAATTCCGAGACCAAATTTCCCGTATAATAGCCCCAAAGCGCAAACGAATCCAACGTTTGCGGAGTATCAAACGAAAAAGTGAGAACGGGTGCCTGAGCATACTCAAAATAATCTCCGCTGCTATCCACCGCTATTGTACACCAAGTTCCCGAACGAGTTAGACCGCTTCCTGCTATCAGATTTGATAGTTCATATCCAGCCTGCCCAAAGGATAGGGACTCTTTGTTTATTGATACGCTGTTGGGACGAACGATGTTAGACAATTGTTTTCCGTCCAGTATCTGATTTTTACTCACGGGGGTTGTACCGCTAACCGAATCGGGCAACGTATTAAAATTAACGGTCGATAAACCAACACGGTCTTTACCTGACCCAACACCGATAAAATTGTTTGTTATCGTCATTTCGACACTGGCTACCCCTTCCACCGCAGGAAATGATAACGTATCAGAAACGTTTAATGACGAATTTGGT
>CAYZMZ010000402.1:0-3468 GCA_964479655.1 uncultured Planctomycetaceae bacterium | reverse complement strand
TCGCCGTTTTGTAGAAGGTTTTGGCGTTCCCGGCTTGATCGCCGTTCATCAAAACGCAACCGGCAAAGCTCGAGATGTTGCTTTGGCTATTGCCAAGGGCGAAGGTTTAACTCGCGCGGGCGTTTTGGAATGTACCATGAAACAGGAAACCTACGAAGACCTGTTTGGTGAACAAAACGTTCTCTGCGGCGGTATTGTCGATTTGATGTTGTGCGGTTTTGAAACGTTGATCGAAGCCGGCTATCCGCCTGAGATGGCTTACTTTGAATGCATTCACGAAGCCAAGCTGATCGTAGACCTGATCTACGAAGGCGGTATCCAAAAGATGAACGCGGTTATTTCCAATACCGCCGAATGGGGAGAATACGACAACGGTCAGTTCATTCTGCCTCACGAACAACTCAAGGCTTTGATGAAAGAATCCCTCCGTCGTATTGAATCCGGCGAGTTCGCCAAAAAATGGCTCAAGGAAGCGGGTAACGGAGCTCCGGTACTCAACGCCAAGCGAGCTGCGTTGGCTGAACACCCGGCTGAAATCACCGGAAAACGGATTCGTCAGCTGTTTGAAAAGAAATAGTCTAATAGCTATCTAAAATAGAAGGGGGGAAAGAACTCTAATCGAGCTTTTCCCCTTTTTGTGTCGTAAAATAAGATTACCATGGAAATCAAAAAGCCAAAGCGTATTTCACTTTCTACCCAAATCGTATCGGAAATGGAACGTATTATCCGGCACGGTCAATGGAAAGTGGGAGATCGAATTCCTCCAGAACCGGAACTGACGCAGTTATTCGAGGTCAGTCGAAATACGGTTCGTGAGGCGGTTCAATCGCTTATTCATGCGGGGCTTTTGGTCGCCAAGCCGGGAGACGGAACCTACGTTGTAGGGCGTTCTCGGATGGAAATTCTGGTTACCGATCAACTGCGAGATTCTGAAGCAGGAAAAATTATTGAAGCAAGACTGGCGTTAGAAACCGAAATTGCCGGGCTGGCAGCGCAAAATCGTACCGAAGAAGACTTGAAGGAATTGGGAAAACTGCTTGATATTCGCAATTTAAGCGATGATTTAACGTCAGATACCAATTTTCATATCGCGATTGCCAAGGCAACGCAAAATCCGTTATTATCAAACTTCTACAACGAAATTTGTCTGTTTATGCTTAAAAATATGGTGCAAAAACTGCCTGAAGGGACGATCCGGAAACAGGAAATCGAGTTGCATAACAGATTATTTAAGGCGGTAGAAAATTCAGATTCAGACGCAGCCAAAGAAGTTACCTATGAAATCGTTCAGTTTTACAGTTTTCGATTGTTAAATTAGGCTAAATTCAAGAAAAACCGTAAATTTTAAGGGAAAAGCAGTTAATTTATAGGGGATTTAGCACCTATATATTTAGATTTACTAAATTGTCAGTTTTTTTTAGATTTTTGCCTTTTCCCCGTTGCAAATAAGTTCCGATTAATGTATAACATCTATTGATAAAATGAAATCGCGTAAATTTGGAGGGGTGAATTTACGATATTAGACTTCCCCTCGTACGCAACAGATTATACTATGATTACTTGATTTTTCCTATCGACGCCGTTTGGATTTCGCCATAGTACGAATAGATAAATACTCCTCGTTTTATCGATTAAGGCGAAATGAAACGGCTGTTTTACTGAAATATATGCCGGAAAATTTTAAGTGAAAAAAGTAAATAGCAAGATGCTGTAAAACGTTTATTCAAATTTGGTAACTTAAACTAATAGCGAGAAGCCTATGACCAAAAAAACAGCTATAACCGGAACGTCTAAACCAGGCAAAGCCCCTGTAAAACCCTCACAGAAAAAAAGTACGCCTTCCCAAAAAGTCGCTGGAAAGCAAAGCGTAAGGAAGGAAACGGCTAAATCTGTTGCTACGCCAGATAAAATACGGAAGTCAGCCACAACAGAAAAAGCAGGTTCAAAACCGGTCAGTTCAAAGGCAGTCAAACCCAAGACTCCGGGCAAAGCGATTGCTAAAGTTGCGACAGTTGCGGCTCCTAAAAAAACAACGATAGCTAAATCGGGGCGGGAGAAGTCGAAACAAGCCGATAAAACCGTTGCCGTCAAAGCTAAAACGACGCCTACGCCGGTAAAACCGGGTAAGCCTGTTAAAACCGTAAAACTACCAGAACCAAAGGCTACTTTGGAAAAGTCTGTCAAACAATCGGAGAAAAAAACGAAGTCCGTTCCAGCCGAGAAAAAAGCCGTAAAAGCAAAATCATCCCCCAAATCAGAAGTTTTATCGGTTTCAAAGCCGAATAAAACGACTGAGAGAAAATCGGTTAAAAGAGCAGAACAGAAATCTGCTTCAAACCCGATAGATTCAAATGTTAGTATTATTTTAGAGAAAAGTAAAGTGAAGAAATCAGCAAAAACCGTTAATAAAGAAAACGCCGAAGTTATTGCGTTGATGCGTCAACAGCTTCTTGAACGCCGAGAAGCTATTTTGGAATCGCTTAATTCAGATTTAGGGTCAGACGTTCGAAGTCAGTCGACGGGAGATTCAGCCGATGCTGCCATGGATTCAGTCCATTCCGAAATTCGTTCTCAATTAGCTGAAAACGAAAGTCGTGAGCTGACAAAAATTGTAAATGCCTTGCATAAAATGGATTCTGGAGACTACGGCATTTGCGAGGATTGCGGAAAACATATTCCCCTTTCCCGATTGCAAGTCGTTCCTTTCGCGTCTTTATGCTTAGCCTGTCAGCAAGCGGCCGAAGAAGAGGATTCCTATTTTGAGCCGCGTCAACGATACGGCGGTTCGCGTAGTTCTTCCTCCGATGAGGATGACTGATTAATTTGTTTTTTATCGCTAATTTATATTATGACTACTTGATTTTTCCTATCAACACCGTTTTATTTCGCCCCGAATAAATATAAACTCCCCGTTTTGCTGATTAAAACGAAATAAAACAGCTGTTTTATGCAATATAGTCGGGAAATTTCAAGTGGAATCAGTATAAAGTACGAGAGCAAGAATTTTCAATTTAAATTGGCTCGTTTCTGCTTTTGTATGCAAAACGTCTGAATTTTATCGGAATCGCATTTAGCGATTTAGACGTTTGAATTTATAATATATATTTGTATATTTACGACTGGTACCTACAGTCCGTATTTTACTATATTATGGGGATTTCAAAACGTTGTTTTGGGGTATATTTCAGATTGCCCGGAAATTGAGTTTGACTATACACGTATCAGGGATATTTTGAAAATTTTTCGAGTTTCAATTCGCAAAGCCGTTTTTTTGATTACCCGCTCCGTATTGGGAATTTTGCTGGGAATATCGGTTTGTGCTGCCGTCCCTCCGTTGGGCAATCGAAATCAAATAGTCAGACCGGAAAGCGCGTCTGCTGAAACCGAAATTGCCGAAACCGATTCCATAAAAGACGGGCTTTCTGAAAAATCAGCCGATTTACCGTCCGTATCGGATACTGCGGATTC
>CAYZMZ010000401.1:330-3473 GCA_964479655.1 uncultured Planctomycetaceae bacterium | reverse complement strand
TCCAGATATTGCGGTAGTTCCAACGGTCTGCGCTCCCGTCGCCCCCGGTGAAAAAACGACATCGGTTGCGTTAGAGGCAAGCAATTCATCGTAATCCACTGTCATGTTTCCGTCAAGCGCCCCTGAAATATTTAATCGACCAGAAGACACGGTTGTTCCACCGGAATACTGTTTCGTACCCGTCAGAGTCCATGTTCCAGAACCAACTTTATTGATTGCGGTTTGATCTGTTGCACTTTTGCCATAAAAGTTATCAGTAATTTTACCGGTAAATACCGCATCAGCATTCTTACCCCCGACATTAAATGTTACCAATCCGGTGGAATCATTTCGCAACGTTCCACTCCCGGTAAGTTCACCCAAGGAAATTGTACCCGTAGCCAAACCATGCGCTGAAATAGTAGCGCCACTTTCTATTTGCCAAGATGCGTTTGAGCTGCCTGCAGTAATCGACTGAATATACGTATTTGAAGCAGAAGCAATCCACGTTCCCCTAAAATTACTATTATCACCCGATAAAAAAACTATATTACCTCCATTTCTCGTTATAATGCCCGTGCCTGTTAAATTACCGACTAAGGTCATATTGACTCCGTTTGTGTCTATAACAGAAGAGGTATTGGCTTTAGCCTCAACCACATTATTAATGGTAAGACCAACCGAACTTTGTTTTAGCGTTCCTCCAGCCAGAGCAATGGTTGCGTTAGAACCAGGTGCTGTGACAAGTTGCAATGTACCGCCGTTGACGATAAATTCTCCGTTTAGAGAACCGGCATTATTTATTGTCAACTGTCCCGCATTCACCGTCGTGGAACCCGTATAGGTATTCGCCCCAGACAGAGTTTGAGTACCAGAGCCAATTTTAACCAAAGCCAAATTTGTTCCCCCCGCACCGATAGCCCCCGCATAAGTTGCGGTAGCATCGTTAGCTCCGACGGTAAAAACAGATTGAGTATCCGTGCTGGCATTGTAAACAGACGGGGTTCCACCAGAAACCGTACCCGTTGATAAACCGTTTACCGTTTCATTGAAGCCGTTTAAGTCAAGTCTTGCATAATTAGTTGTACTGTAAGCGTTCATAACCAAGTTGCCCGTACATGTTGAAGCCGCAGTTGCATCGGGAATTTGATCTGAGGCTTTCAGTTGAACTAACGGAGCACCACTAATATACCCTACTGAGCCAATAACTGTATCACCAGTATAGTTGTTCAAACTGGTTGAACTGGTATTATTCAAATAGATCGTTGAGTTCTGCCCTGCCGCGTAATAGAGGGCACCCGTTCCAGTCAATTGACCGGCAAAAGTAATATTATACGTGGTGGCATTGGTATGACTTCCTATATATGAATCCGCAGTTAAAGTAACTTTTCCGTTAATCGTACTGCCCGTACTCTGGGTGCGAATAATACCTGTTTTCTCGGCTGAGCGATTACCTGAAATTTGCAAATCACAATTTACCGTTAGATTACTAGCGTCTAGGTATAATTGCGCGTCGTTAGTTCCGTTAAGAATCAGTGTGTCATCACTTGTTAAATCGATATATTTTTTCCCTGTGGGCAAGCCGTTGATTCCAGACGCACTATTATTTATCCGGCCCGTAATGGTATAATCAGTTGCCCAGGCATGATTTCCCACCGACGTGATTGCAAAGATAGCTAAGAGTAAGAAAAATCGCAGAGCGGAACTTAACTTACCTTCTAAACTACCCCTCCCTCGCTTTAACAACAATACAATCTGGTTCATGTTATTCATTTTCTATTTTTTTGACAATCGTAGGTTATAATCCCCGAAGCGGAAATACGCACCCTTCACCTACGCCATTATTTTATTATACCATAAATATTTCAAAGTTCAAGATAAAAATTACAAATTTATTCAATTTTTTCAAAATTTTATTTGATTTTGTCAGAGTTTTTATGTAAATTTTAATTGAATCCTTTTTATGGCTTGCAGAAACTTATACAAAACACAAATCAAAACCAGATTTTCATAAAAATTGATTATTTTGAATAAAATTTGAAAAATATCTCATTTTGCGGTTGCAAATTGTTTTATGCCTGGGTAGAATGAAATTACAACAAATAAAATTATTATATCTGATAAAGTCGGTGGTCGGCTTTTAAGACTCAATATATACCGGTTCCACTTGACATTTTCCGGCTTATACTACCATAAAACAGCCGTTTCATTTCGCCTTAATTGGAAAAATGGGGTGTTTTATTCATTCTGGCGGCGAAATCAAAACGACGTCAAGAAGAAAAAATCAAGTGGTCATATTATGAAACCGCCAAAATCGGAATATTAAGGCTAAAACAGGAACAAATACTCAGGAGTAAACAAGAAAATAGGTAAAAGAAACTCAGCCTGCGCTGGTATATCGTCGGTGAATCAGCAAGATAATAAACATCGGACCGCCCATCAAAGCGGTAATCACCCCAACAGGAAGTTCGTTATCGATAACTCCAGAGAGAATAATTCGTCCGATTACATCGGCCGTCGGAAGCAGCATCGCTCCGATAATAATACAGCCGGGAATCAGGCGGCGATAGTCGGTTCCGAAAATCAATCGCCCCAAATGCGGAACAATCAGTCCGACAAATCCAATCATTCCGCATAAACTCACGCACGCGCCGGCAATCAAAGACGCCAGAACAAAAACGACGGCTCGAACCCGGTTAGAATCTATACCCAGCGACTGCGCCTTCTGATCCCCCAAAAGCATCGGGTTAAGTACCGGAGCCAAAATCCAGGCGGCAATCAGCCCCAAAGAGATTAGAACCCCGCTAATCCAAAGCAGATGAACATTGTACATTTGTAAAGATCCCATCAACTGCCATAAAATTCCCGGTAATCTATCCGCCGGCGCGATGGTAAACACGAACATCAACAGTGCCCCCGCAATCGCGTTGAACATAACGCCTATTAAAAGCAAAGAATAAACGTGAACAACCCCGTTTTTTTCGCGTGCCAGCCCGTAAACAATCAAAATAGAAAGCAACGCTCCGACAAACGCACCCAGCGGAATAATCCAAACTCCCCATAACCCCAGTTTGAAAACCATCGCGCCTGTCGCCCCTAAACTCGCGCCGGAAGAAACGCCCAAAATATAAGGGTCAGCCAACGGATTACGTAAAATCGACTGA
>CAYZMZ010000401.1:0-320 GCA_964479655.1 uncultured Planctomycetaceae bacterium | reverse complement strand
CGACGCCGCTAATCCTGCCCCTACAATAATTCCCGCCGCCAAACGGGTTGCACGCATACTTAAAATTCCCGATTCGTACAATTGAGCAGGCGAAATCCAAACGCTCCCGCAGCCTAGCGATATAGCGCAGACTATTACAAACAAAATAAACAGTATAATATATCGAATAAATACAGATTTCAATCTTATTCAGTTCTATTTCAGTTCTATTTCAGCTTTGAATCAGGGCATTGAATCGGGAATACCCCGATTAATCAGGAATACCCTCGATTAATAAAGACGATTCGACCTTCAACGCGAACCCGGTTACGCGAAATTAG
>CAYZMZ010000400.1:0-3479 GCA_964479655.1 uncultured Planctomycetaceae bacterium | reverse complement strand
ATGTATAAGGTATATATCCTGATAATATTGTATTTTAGCGGATTGCATTGTATTTTCGTTGGCTCGCTGCGCTATCGATTACCCGCGATTTGGTTGCTGAGCGTTTTGGCAAGTCAGGGAATATACAAGTTTATTTCGCCCCCCGTTTTTCCTGTAAAATAAATGATTCGATTTATACTAGCTTTGCTGAAGTTTACATTCCGCTGGGTAATTCCCCTGATCGGACTGGCGGCATTGATAGGATTTCCCCTGCTGTTGCTAAATATAAATCAGTGTATACGTACCGAAGCCGTGCGAACGCTCCAGCATTATTTTCCCAACGCGGTACTGAAACTGGAATCGGCGGAATTTTCTCCCGGTCAGGGAATCCGTATTCGCGGCTTGCAGCTGAAAATTCCCGAACGGAGCTTTTTAAGAAATTCCCAAATTACCGTTTTGCCCGGTGAGGTGGTTATGCCTTCCCGAAAAGGGGATAATTACGATTTTCTTTTTATCGAAGAAGTCTTTTTTTCCTCGCCAACAAACTGGCTGGGACTGGTTTGCTGCGGTTTCCAACCCGAAACGGTTCATTTACGAAACGCTGATATTGTCCTCCATTCGGTAGATAAAACGCATTGGAACTGGCAGTTTCTGGAATTTGTCAATCCTAAAAAAAATAAACCGACGTTAATCAAAGAGTTGGTTTTTGAAGACGTAGACTGCCAGATTCGGGATTATCGTAAGGAGGGAGCGGTTTACGAATTACGCGATATCGGCGGCAAGCTGTTGTTACAAAACGATAAATCTTATGAACTTACAGGTACGATGACGGGAGATTACGCCAAGGCGATGGAATTTTCCGGCAAAGTCTGCCCGCTGGAAAAACGCTGGCATATAGAAGGCAATATTCTCGAATGCGAGGTTTCCCCTCGACTGATTAAGGTTTTGCCCATGGAATGTACGCCGCAGTCCGAATTTTTCGATAACATAACAAAAAACGGCGTATTGAAAAATATTCAGGGAGTTCTATCCTTGAATTATTCTATCGTCTACGATTCCGCTCCGAAAGAGGGGAATAAGCTAAAATTCAATGTCAACGGTACGCTCCATCATGGTCGTTGGGATTGGGAAGGATTGCCGGATTCTTTATCGGAATTGGAGAGTCAATTCGAGGCAAACGAATCGGGTATATACGTAAAGTCATACAATGGAAAAATCGGAGGAGGAAATATCGCCGCATCGTTCAGACAATGGACGTTTACCTCCAACGCTCCTAAAAATGTCAAAATGCGTCTGGATAATATCGAATTAAATCCGCGAATGGAAATTTTGTTACCGGAAAAGATTCGACCTATTTGGCGAATGATTCAACCTCAAGGAGTTCTCAACTCTAATATAGAATTGCAATTTGACGGTACAAAATGGATTCCTAAAATCAACGTAGAATGCAAAAAAGGCGGATTGTTATTCGAAAAATTTCCCTTTAAGCTGGAAGACGTATTCGGCTCAATTCAATGGGATCGGGACATGCTTCAGCTTACTTTATCAGACGGAAAGCATATCGCTTTCGGCGCGAATTTTGTTTTTCCTGCAACCGGATTGGCGGGGCATTTTCGTCTAAAAGCACAAAATATGCCCGTCAACGAAAAATTAATAAAGGCCTGTCCCGAAATTGCGCAAAGCATTATAAACGATTTCGACCCCAAAGGAACGGTCAACGTTGAATTTGGCATGGATTTTCCCGGAAATAAACAGCCGGCGGGAAAGTTTTTGAATATCACGCTGCTTAATTGTTCTGGACGATACGCGAAATTCCCCTACCCGCTGCGAAACGTAAACGGAATTTTGGAAATGAAAGACGATTTCTGGACGTTCAAAAATCTGTCTTGCAATAATACGCCGTCTGCAATTACCGGTTCCGGCAGTTTGAATCTCAATCCAACGGAAAATAAAGATTTCCTGTTGTCCTTAAAACTGACGGATTTACCGCTTGATAAAACGCTTGCGGCTGCGATGCCTGAGGACAACGCTCGATTACTGGAAGGATTAGGTGCTTCCGGCTCTATTGATGCTCAAGTAGAAGTTTTTATGCGGATTGAGAAATCGGCAAAGCCGGAAATTAAAATTCATGCGGTTCCCATCGGAAATCAAATGAGTGTCCGGGCGGCTTCGCTGCCGTATCGGCTGGATAACGTTTCCGGGAATATTGAATTTCAAAACGATCATCCGTGATTTTATCGGCACGCATGGACAAACCCAACTCAGCTGTCAGATTAACGGCAAGGTAATTCCAGGGCAAGGCTGGCAGGCAAAACTGACGCAGGTAGCGGTTGACCGATTGAATCTGGACCGTGATTTATTGGAAGCGTTGCCCGCCGGAGTCCGAAAAAATATTACGAACTTGAATATATCAGGACCGATTCATTATCATGGAAGTTTGGACTTGAATTACAACGCCAATTTACCCATTCCAATTTCCGGGCAATGGGACGGCGAATTGGGCTTGCACGAAGTTTCTATAAGTAAGGGAATTACTTTACGCGGTATCTGCGGAGGCGTTACGACAAAAGGTTATTTTTCGGATAATTTCTTTTACTCGCAAGGCGAATTGGCGATCGATAGTTTACTGTGGGACAGTATTCAGTTTGCTCGTATTAAAGGTCCCTATCAGATCAACAACGATCAGCTATATTTGGGAACCGGGGCAAATGATTTGGTTAAACGAATTTTTCCAAACGATAAAAACACCTTTTCCGAACCAATGAATTATGGAAAGCCATACAGCGTTTCCGCTCGAATTTTTGGCGGCGATATTGCTGCCGATATTGCAATTTTAATGGGAGAGAATCCGCGTTTTGGTATTTTTACTGAAATGAGAAATGTTCGTCTGGAGCAATGCGGGGAAGTTACGCAATCCGAAAAATTACGAGGAAAAATCGATATGCTGGTTAATATTTGGGGAACCGCCGGCGATATGAACAGTTTATCAGGATTGGGCGATTTACGACTTTCCGAAGCCGATATTTATCAGTTACCTGCGATGGTTTCAATGTTGAAATTGCTCAGTATTCGCGAACCGAATACAAACGCCTTTAGTAATTCAGAGGCGGTATTTCGTATTGTCGGTCCGCATTTATTTTTTGACAAGATCAACTTTCGCGGCGATGCGATTAGTTTATACGGCAACGGCGAGATGGACTTCAACCGACGCGTAAACATGTCTTTTTATCCACTTGTCGGAAAAGGAGAAGTAGAGATTCCGATTATCAACGCCTTATTTCGCGGGGTAAGCAAAAATACTATGATGATTCGGATGGACGGAACGCTTTCCGATTTGAAAATCTGGCGTGAATCTCCTTTGGTCAACGATTTTCGCGGCGTAGAAAACGGTCTATTTTCCCAATAAACCCGAATACCGAATAGTATGGGCATCACCTCCATTCAAAGTGCCAATTTTGAGGAGTTTTATGGAGAAAACAACCAGAAAATCTTCCATAACT
>CAYZMZ010000399.1:0-3500 GCA_964479655.1 uncultured Planctomycetaceae bacterium | reverse complement strand
AGGAAAATAAATGAAAATGAACCAAAAAGGCAAAGGCAATGATAATTTTCAAACGTATACATCAAAATTATTTACGGCTACCAACAACTCTAATATTTTGATGTTTAAAAATCAACAGACTACAGGGGATACCGCCTTGTTGCTGGATAACGTTAAAATTGTCCCGGTTGCGATGTGTAAGTATTTTGGGGATAATTTTGATGTGAAGGCTAATGCCTACGCTAAGGTGTACAATCCTGATAACGATAATCCCGGCCGGTTTGATGGTCTTATCGGGGACGTTCATTATCGCCAAGGTGGTACTACAGCAAATTTTTTCGCGCAGATTTCTCATCATAGTCGCCCCGGTACTTTGATGTTGGCTACCCGAAATGTTGCAGGTCAAAAGCTGGTTTTTATTTCTCCAGATCATAACTTCGTTGATAATTTTTTCCCGTCCGAGGAAGGGACGGTTTATAATCTTTCTTTTAGAACGGCACCGGCTTATGCCTTCGATAATGGTGATCTTATCACGGGTTCAACAAACTGGTCAGCTGTTGTATTTGGCAGTTTAGAAACCGATTATACAAGAAATGTTTCACAATCTAATGGAGTCGGTATTCTATTCCGCAACAATGGCGGTGTACAGGTTTTTGATAAAAACAATGCAATACTTAATTTTGGTGCCGGTACTTTTACGATGGACGAAGACGGTTGGGCAGACGTATTTATTCAGTACATGGTAAAAGATTTTGACGGTACTACGTCAGTAGATGTAAGTTTGTATATAAACGATGTGCTCTTAACCAGTTTTACAACCGATACCGGTTTTTCTGCTAATTACCTGTCATTTCTGTCCTTTGCGCCAAACAGTAACACAATGTATGCCTATTCATATTTTGATAATATCGCCTTATATTCAACGGCGATACCGGAACCGGCTACGTGGATACCGGAACCGGCTACGTGGATTACGCTTCTTTTGGGACTGTTTGGGTTGTACTTTATTCGTAAGAAATCTTTTCCGATAACCAAGTAACGCTTCTGAAGCCGAAACAACCAACCGGGTAGCGGTTGGGGTCAAGCGGTATTCAAAATCAACGCGATTCACGAAATCGCGATCTGCCGGGGCGTTGTCGGAAAAGAGGCAGTTCAACCGCTACGCGGTTGGGGGCTTTTTTTGTCGTTCTTTTCCGTGTGTTTCACACACGGCTATGAACATTCAACCGCTACGCGGTTGGGGAACGGGAGCAAGCTCCCAGCACCCTAATATCCCTAATTGCGGCGCAAGTGCCTTCATTACGGGCTTGCCGGTTCCCGTCATTTATTACGGTGAACGCCCTGACCGCGCTTGGTATTCATAAATATTTTAGCTATGGCTTGTCAAATCCGTATACATGGTATAATATCGGAATAGAATTTTACTCAATTCCGGAATCGCTGCGAAAGAAAACGTTCCGGAAACGCAACAGTAAATTTTACGATAACTACGTGATTTTTCCTTCTACGCCGTTTTGATTTCGCCCGGTCAAAATCAAACAACCCTTTGTTTTACTGATTAAGGCGAAAGGAAACGACTGCGGTTTGTTATGCAAGCCGGGAAATTTCAAATGGAACCCCGTATATCGATAGTTTACGGGGATAATTTATAATACGGTATCGTATCATGGATTCAGACGAAGACAATTTTTTTACGACGAAAGTAATCATACTGGAAGGAACAATGGCTCTTTTCGGTGCTGGACTGGCGTATGTATGCGGAATCGATCTTTGGCTGACCTTGCGTACGCCGGACTGGTTTGAGTTGATAAAACAGGTCGGAATTGGTCTGATTTTGGCTGTTGCGATAGGTTTTTTAATGATGCTGCTGGAATCCATGCCGTTTCGACAGCTGCAACGCCTTTCTCGTGCTTCCCGGAACGCGATACTGCCGTTTATTCGTCAGACGACAACATTGGACCGATTTCTGCTGTGCGTGAGTGCGGGAATTGGGGAAGAATTGTTCTTTCGCGGCTTCATCCAGATTTTTATTACGGAATACTGGTCTTGGTTTTTGCAATATAACGCCAATATTTACTTGGGAATTGCAATTTCCGCGATTTTATTTGGATTGGGACACGGATTAACCAAACTCTATGCTATTCTCGCCGGACTGCTGGGAGCGGTATTTAGCCTCGTTTTTCTGGAAACGGGATTCTTAATTGCCCCCATTGTTGCGCATATCAGCTACGATTTCTGGGCAATTGAACATCTGTTGACCGAAAAAGAATAGCTTAACGGGGGGCAGGTATTATTTTTTGGTATAGTGCTGCAACACTTCTTCCAGCTTTACCCATCTCAGCAGCAGGCAACCGGCGGAAGTGCGTAATTCAACCGTATTCAGGTGAAGCATTTTATCGACCAGACCAGTTTTTATATTGATTATTTGTATATCTGAATTATACACGTAACCGACGTTGACGGAAAGAATTCCGCTTTTAACTAAAGTGCGCTGGTCGGTAATAACATAGAATAAGTTTAACCATCGTAAATAATTCAATGCAATGCCAATTCCCAGTCCAATGGTTCCGAAAAACAGATAGGTAATCGCAAAAGTAATTCCGCCTGTTACCAGGGCGATGAAGACCGGCAATAAACAGCTTAACGCATAAATCCAGCCGCAAACCATGCAATTGATAGCCAACGCGTTTACGGAGGGATTTTGTGAATATAAAACCACTTCTTCTTTTTTCAGCAGTAATTGGATAATAAACGGTAATCCGTATCGGGATCGATTGGCGGATTTTAAAGGCTTCGGTTCTACCGGAAGATTGGTAAACGCAAACGAGGAATTGTTATTTTGAATCGGGGGCGGTGACGTAGACGAAGGAACGTACTGCACGGAGCCGGAAAAATTGGGCGCAGGCGGAGGAGAAGACGGAACTTCGCCGAAAATATCCGGGACGGCGGGAATACTGGCTTTATCAACCGGAACTTCCGATTTGTTTTCCGCAATAGGGGGAAGACTGGTACTATTGTTGGCAGCAATAGGACTGTCTGCAATAGGACTTTCTGCCAGAGAATTAAAGTCGGGGGTTTCAGGACTAAAGGCTTCGGAGGCGTCTGATAAATCGGCGGAGGAATCGGAATCGGAAGTTGAGCTCGGTTCTGAAACCGGTATAACTCCGTCGAAAAGCCCTTTGACCTCGGAGGCTGCCCGCCATTTACCGCTTTCTCCTACGCGAACCTGCATATCCTGCGAAATCTGATTTCGTTGGGCTAAACGCCGCATCTGCCCCGAAGTAAACGGGCCGCGAGTTGAATCGTTATAAAGGATATACCATTTTTTGCCGCTGGACATTTTTATTTTTATAGGACTTTTATTATTATAGGGCGCATTGAGACGTTTATACTATGACTACCTGAATTTTTCTCTTGACGTCGTTTTGATTTCGCCCAATAAGTTGGGCTAAATCCTTGTTTTACTGATCAGGGCGAAATGAAACGACTGATTTATGAAAATATAAACCGGAAAAACTCAA
>CAYZMZ010000398.1:0-3503 GCA_964479655.1 uncultured Planctomycetaceae bacterium | reverse complement strand
CGTTTCTTACTTTAGGTTGTTTGATGGGATTGCTGAATTGGTTGACCGCAAAACAGAAAACACAGGGTTAAATAATACTGCGTGATTTTTTCTGTCGACGCCGTTCGATTCCCCAAAACACCATATTGTCCGTTCCAACTTTCCCCGAATTTAACTTTTACCTGATATTATGAATACCTTACTTTCGATGATTTTATTGTTTCTTACCGCTTCGGTAATTAACAACTTTGTATTGATCAACTTCGTGGGTATATGTCCTTTTTTAGGGGTATCCCGAAAACTCAGTTCTGCCTTGGGCATGGGTCTGGCAGTAACTTTTGTAATGACTATCGCGGGGTTTTTATCTTGGATATTCACGTATTATATTTTACGTCCCGAGGCTCCGTTTGCCGTTTGGGCTTTTAATCTGCTTTCGATCAAAGGTCCGGCAGACCTTTCGATATTAAGCTATCTGATTTATATTTTCGTAATTGCGGCTAGCGTTCAGTTTGTAGAAATGTACGTTAGAAAGTTCTTCCCTCCCCTATACAAGGCCTTTGGAGTGTTTCTGCCGTTGATTACAACCAACTGCGCGATTCTATTCGCCTGCCTGGAAATTATGAAGCAACTGCAAGACCCCACAAAATTATGGAGTTTATCTGAAGCGATGATTTATTCTATCGGCGGCGGTTTGGGATTTACCTTGGCTATCGTAATTATGGCGGGGATTCGAGAAGAATTGGAACTAAACGATGTTCCCCAATCCTTCCGCGGAGTTGGAATTGCGTTGTTAACCGCCTGTATTCTCGCCATGGCGTTTATGGGTTTTTCAGGCGTCAATGCCGGACTTGAAAAATGGATGGGATTATAAATTATTATGACTACATTTTACGTAATATTAATCGCTGTTTTGGTCATGTTGATTCTGGCGGTCGTTTTAAGCTGGATATTAGGCTGGGCTAACGTTGCTTTTGCGGTTACGGTCGATCCTAAAGAAGAGGCGATTTTAAACGTCTTGCCCGGTGCGAATTGCGGTGCGTGCGGATACGCAGGATGCGCGGATTTAGCGAAAAATCTGGCTGCCGGAAACGGGACGGCAACTCAATGCACTCAATGCAGCAAAGCGCAAGTAGAAAAAATAGCGGGAATTTTAGGCGTTGAAGTCGGCGAAGTAATCCCCATGCGAGCGGTTGTTCATTGTTCTGGAACCAACGACGACAAGTTACAAAAACAAACGTATTTAGGCGAGCCGACTTGCGCGGCGGCGAATTTGGTTTCCGGAGTTCAGGGCTGTACTTACGGCTGTCTGGGGTTGGGAGATTGTCAAAAAGCGTGTAAATACGGCGCGATTCATGTTGAAAACGGTCTGTCCAGAGTAGATTACGATAAATGCGTGGGGTGTCGCGCCTGCGAAGCCGCCTGTCCAAGGCATATTATTTCCATGGTTCCGTTTAAAAACGGACGAATGATGGTTATCGCCTGCAGTAATCACGATGTCGGACCGGAGGTTAAATCGGTTTGTAAAGTCGGTTGTATCGGCTGTTCCGGCTGCGTTCGACGTGCTCCCGAGGAAATTAATTTTACCGATGGATTACCGATGGTCAATTACGACTGCTACGATGCAAGCAAGATTACCGAAGCGGTAGAAAAATGCCCTGTTAAAATCATGCGTTTTGTGGGGTCAGATCCCAACGATAACAGTATCGAGGTTATTTCCGATACATTTGCCTCCGATATAGATAAAACAAAATGGCGGGGATAAGCGTATTGAAAATATGAATCCAAGCGAAGCCGTAAAACCGACCTCAGAGCAAATTATCGATCAAACCCTTCAGCAGACGCTGACCAATCTGCTGTATGCGGAGTTGTTTTCTCAAACAACATGGTTATTTATATACTGTTTGGTTTATGTGCTGGCTTTTGTTGGAATAGACCATTGGATTATTCCTGCCGGTCAGCAGGTAATTTTCCGATGGCTGGCGTTGGCTGGATTGCTATGTTTAATCGGACTGCAATTCAAAAGGAAGATTCTTCCGCTGTTTTTGTATAAAATCAATCCAATTTATGCCGCCAAAACGATTGAGGACGAGGCTCCGCAGTTAAAAAATTCGCTTATCAATTTATTGTATTTGAAATCAGATTCGCAGTCAACGCCGCCTCCCGGGGTTATCAAACTGATTCAGATGCGAACAGCGCGGCAGTTACAATCAGCAGAATTGGAATCGACCGCCGATAATTTATCGGTTTTGCGGTCGTCGTATTTGCTAACCGGCGTAATTGCTGTTTTATGCTTGTATATGGTCTTTTCGCCTAAAAGTTTTTGGACTTCTTTTAGTCGATTACTCCGTCCTTGGGGCAATATCGCGGCGGCTACCTGCGTAAAAATTACCGAAGTTTTGCCCGGCGATACGCAAATTCTTATTGGAAAACAACTTCCCGTTTCCGTTCAGGTAAAAGGATTATCCCGATCAAAACCTATTACGTTGTACTACAGTACAGTAAGCGGAAGTCAGAAAAATATTTCCGTTTCTATGTCGATTCCCGATAAACAGTACAGCTATATGTGTACAATTCCAACCGAATCAACCGGAGCGCAGGAAGATTTCACCTATCGAATCGAGGCCTCCGATGCGATTTCACGTGAATATAAAGTTCGTGTTTTACCCGCTCCGACGATTGCAATCAATTCGATTCGGTATCAATACCCTGCTTATACTGGTTTATCGGAACGAGTTCAAACTGATTCCAGCGAAATTAAGGGATTGGAGGGAACAATTGTTACCGTACAAGCCCAAACCAACCGGGCGATTAAGCAAATTCAGCTTAAAACGGAATCCCGTCAAATAAAACCGGATACGATTGCTTTCAAAGATAATACGGCGACAATTCAGTTTCCGTTGCGATGGAATAGCAAATCAAATCAGCCCGAAATTGAGGCTTACAAACTGCTTTTTACCGATATATTGGGATTTTCTAATTTGCCGATTGCTTTTCCCGTGGTTATTACTCCCGACAAGCCGCCGATTATTAATATTAATTGGACGGCACCGAACAGTGTGCAAATACCGGCAAATGGTAAATGGGATATTCCTATTTCGGTTCAAGACCCGGATTTCGGCGTTAAATCCGTATCGCTTGAATTTGAAAAGATTGCTACGTTGCCCGATGGACATACACTCAAATCCAAAACTATTTCCAAGTCGGTTTATACGGCCCAAGACGGGGGAAAATCCGAGAAAAACGTGGTTACGGTTTTTCCGCTGAGTGCAAAAAAATGGAAGCTGAAAGTCGGCGATAAAATTTTATGGCGAATTATCGCGCAAGACAACAAGCAACCGGACGCCAATCGCGTTCAATCCGAGCCGATGCAGATTGTAATTACAGACGCGCAGGGCAATCCGAATAAAGAAATTCCGGTTCAAGCCGTTCCGCCAGAGCAGTCGAAAAACCAGCCTGAAGATACGACTAAAGATAAGCAAGACGAACAATCTGGGGATAAATCTGGGGATAAATCTGGGGATAAA
>CAYZMZ010000397.1:0-3526 GCA_964479655.1 uncultured Planctomycetaceae bacterium | reverse complement strand
ACAAAAAATCTCTATTTCTTCCCTGTTGCAGCATGGGGAAGGAAACGGCAAAACGCAAGGCATGGTTCCGATGATTTTAATTACTCATTCTACCAACGAAGGAGCGGTCAATAAAGCGATTGACAAACTCAAATCGCTGCCCTGTGTAAAGGACGAGCCGGTTAAACTTCGTATACTAGATTAATTCAGTATACCTGGTTATACAGGTTCCACTTGACTTTTTCCGGTTTGCATGGCAAATCGCAGTCGTTTCAATTCGCCCCATCAATATAATATAGGGGTGTTTAATTCAGGTCGGGCGAAATCAAAACGACACCAAGAAGAAAATTCAAGTAGTCATAGTATAAATTGGAAAAGCAGAATCAGCCGCGTGAATTTCAGGCGGCTATAACAATAAAATGAAATATATCGTAATAATTCCCGATGGAGCGGCAGACGAACCGATTGCCGCTTTAGGGGGAAAGACAATTTTGGAATCGGCGAAAATCCCCTGTTTAAATCGCTTGGCCGGCTTAGGACAAATCGGACTGGCGCATAACGTTCCTCCCGCTTTACCGGCAGGCAGCGACGTGGCGAATTTAAGTGTTTTGGGATTCAATCCCCAGCTGTACTATACCGGTCGCGCTCCGCTGGAAGCCGCCGCCTTGGGTCTGAAATTAGGCTCTCAAGACTGGGTTGTCCGCTGCAATATGACAACGGTTGTCAATCAGTATATGCGGTCTTTTTCCGCAGGGCATATCAGCTCAGAAGAGCAATCCGCTTTATTAGCGGATTTACAGCAGGCGGTTATCAAAGACTATCCCGCCGGAGCGTTGGAGTTTATTTCCGGTGTCGGCTATCGCGGACTGCTGATATTACGCCAGACGTCCGAATTTTCTGTTCCGCTGACTAAATCGACACGTACTTTTGCTCCGCATGATTATACCGATCAGCGCGTCTGGGACGTCTATCCTCAAGGACCCGGCGGAGATTTGCTGTTGTCTTTAATGGATAAATCGCTGGAAGTATTTGCCAATCACCCTGTTAATAAAAAGCGAATCGATCAAGGAAAGGTACCTGCGACCAACGTTTGGCTTTGGGGTCAGGGACAGATGCCTGTTATTCCGTCCTTTAAACAACAGTACGGTAAAACCGGCGTGATGATTACCGCCGTAGATTTACTGCGCGGAATCGCCAATTCGATTGGCTTTGAAAACGTGATTGTCCCCGGAGCGACGGGATTTATCGATACCAATTATACCGGCAAGGCGCAAGCGGCGATTGAGGCGTTAAAAACGCACGATGTCGTCTGCGTTCACCTGGAAGCGACTGACGAATCGGGGCATGAAGGCAGTATTGAGCATAAACTTCAGGCGATCGAAGATATAGACGCCAAGGTCGTTGCTCCGATTTGGGAATCGGTCAGTTCCTCTGGAGAGCCGTTTAGAATGCTTATTACTCCGGACCATCCCACTCCGATTAGAACGAAAACGCATTCTCATCAACCCGTCCCGTGGCTGATGGTTGGAACGGATATTCCTGCGCAGTCTGCTGCGGCGTACAACGAAACCACTGCGTCAAAATCGGGTAATTTCTATGCCGACGGCTGGAAATTGCTCGGCGATATGATTTCGCGATAACCAGGTTTATTCCCTCTTTTTTATGAGGGAATGCGCGGTATCCGTTTGAGGGTATCGTATGGCGTATCTGTAATTATGTCAACAGGGTAAAATAAAAAATTTTTAATTTTTTTGGTTTTTTCTAAACGACTAAAGCCGGTTGGTTATAAACGCTTTTTTAGGTTTTTTAAGGCATACAAACAAAGTATTCGTTTTTTCCCTATAAAATTCAATTTTTTACTTGAGTTTTCTATATTTTAGCGTATATTACCCCTGTTCCAGAAAGCAAGACCGGGAATAACCTCCCGCTTTCGATTCCTCAAAAAGCGGGGGGGTAGTTAGAATATATACAATAAGAAGGAAGAAGTACAGAACAATTCTAATTTCAAACTGAAACTTCCTAATTTTATATACGTATCATTAAGTCAGTTCGACTGAATTACCTGTACAGAAAATTTAGAAACTATAATTATTTTTCATCTTGAGGAAAAGCAATATATAATGTTGGTTTACGCATATAGAACGTCAAAACATCTTCGTTTATCTTTACAGGCGTATAGCCACACTCCCGAACTTTTTCAACCATTTTATTTGCACAAATAACAATGCAGTCTTTCTTTTGAAGCCGTTCCAGTGCCTTTTGGGTATAATCAGGATAAATTCCATCTCCCCAATTAACGTACATAGGATGCCAGTTCTTTTGATTTGAAAAACAAAGCGAGTAAATAGCGTCTGATGTCAGATTTAATATCGGTCGATCCCGATATTTTTCCGGTAACTGGGTGGCTCGCTCAAAAAAGGGTTTCCAGAATAAATCATAATCTCGCTGATGAATCCACATGTTTCGCAACGGTCCCGGTTCAGTAATACGATGAAGATCTTCCAATCTCCAATCAGGACGCGGCCAGTAATCGTTTTGTACAAATGAAATTGTATAAAATTGCAATACAGGTAAACCAACAAAAAATCCCAGAAAAATCACTCGCGCCAGTTTCCCGGACCAGCATTCCCAAAATTTTTCCAACAAAATACCTAAAATAATAAAAGAAACCACGCCAGCGTAGTAGACGTGATAAATACATGGAATCGGGAAGTATTGATGAAGCGAAACTACGGCAATCATTGTGATACCACAATATGATACCCATTGCGAAGTTCTTTTTTCTTGATGAAAAGCCTGAATTAATAGCCAGCCGCAAAAAAAAGCGACTTCAATCAATAGCATCTTGTAAAAAAACAGGAAAAAGAGCGAGTTCTCCGAAATCAAGAATAATTTCGTCATTGGATTTCCTGTCGCAGGTATCGAAAATCGGGCAGCGAATTGAAAATTTTGTAGCCAAAAGTCATAAAATGCGCCGTTCCAAACAATCCATAACAGGAGAGGGGCTGAAATAGCCAAGATTCCTAAAGAGAAAAAGAACATTCTCCAAAACGCATTACGTATAGATTGGTGAAGCACCCAACATTGCAACAGAAGCACCATTGCCGTAGCGGGCATAATTAAACCCAGAGGCTGACGAAACCAAAATGGCAGGATTGATAATGCGCCAAGGACAAAATATTGCCATTTTGATGTATTTTCTTCCAATATTTTTAGTAGATACGCTAGCGTCAGCAAAGAGAAAAAAAGGGAATAAACCGATGACCATGGAACAAGTACAACCCAATAGTATGGCATCAAAACAAGATAAGGAAACAATACGCCCAAAACTACAAACAGAGGACGCATATAACGCAGGGAAATCCAAGCCAGTAAAACTCCGATTCCTCCATAGCAGATCGACGTAAATAAATGTAATGTTAAAACCGTACAGCCAAAAAACAGACATGGAAGAGCTTGAAACAGCACAGTCAAAGCCCCATACTGGTTGAAGGATTCCGTCATGATGTGGATCCACTCCTGAAATAGACCATAATCCAAACCATGC
>CAYZMZ010000396.1:0-3535 GCA_964479655.1 uncultured Planctomycetaceae bacterium | reverse complement strand
GCGTTTCGCGTATTTCCTGATTATATCGAAGTAATCAAACGTTTACTGCTTTACAACAATATACTATTTATATGTGTTGTAAAGCGGGCGTTGGATTATTCAAAAATCAAGGAATATAAATGTATATTCTTTTACATTTAATCAATCAGACCTGCTTCGGCAGGTTTTTATATAATAAGATTATGTATACTTGTTCCACCTGACTTTTTCCGGTTTGCATAACAAACCGCAGGCGTTCCATTTCGCCCCCCATCGTTCAATCAAAGGGTTGTTTGATTCGGGAAGGCGAAATCAAAACAACGTCAAGAAGAAAAAAATCACGTAGTCATAGTATAAATTTATTTTTTCCAGCTACGCACCCGGAAAAGTTAATATAGATAAATTTGCACAACAGCCAACTCAAGGAGAATTTGTTTTGATGAACGTAATGATTATCGGTAACGGCGGTCGAGAACACGCTTTGGCCTGGAAATTTACACAAAGTCCGCGCGTTCGTCGCGTTTTCGTGGCTCCGGGTAACGCCGGCAGCGGGATTGACGCTGAAAACGTCCCGTTAAAGGTATTGGATTTTGCCGGAATTGCGCGTTTTTGCAAAGAAAACGGAGTTGATACGGTTGTTGTCGGTCCCGAAATTCCTCTTTGTGCGGGTATTGTAGATTACTTGGAAAATTGCAATTTTCGTGTTTTCGGACCGAATAAGGCGGCTGCGGCGTTGGAAGGTTCCAAGCTGTTTTGCAAAAAAATTCTGCGGGACGGGAACGTTCCGACGGCGGATTTTCAGTCTTTTACCGATGCGCCCACCGCGTTGGATTACCTGTATAACCGAGATGATATGCCGTGCGTGGTAAAAGCCGACGGTTTAGCGGCTGGCAAGGGAGTTATCGTTTGTCAAGATCGACAGCAGGCGGCTGAAGCGGTTCAGGAAATTGCTGCCGATAAAAAATTCGGCGATGCGGGAAATTCGTTCTTTATCGAAGAACTCCTGGAAGGGCAAGAGGCAAGCGTTTTAGCTATTACAGATGGAAAAACGCTCGCTGTTATGCCGCCTGCGCAAGATCATAAACGCGCCTACGACAACGATCAGGGACCCAATACCGGAGGAATGGGGGCTTACAGTCCGGCTCCTCTGGTTACGCCGGAAGTTATGGAAATAATTGAATCCCGAATTCTGGTGCCAACCCTTCATTCGCTCAATAAAAACGGCGTTCCGTTTAAGGGAATTTTGTATGCTGGTTTGATGATTCACAACGGAAATCCCAAGGTTTTGGAATACAACGTTCGCTTTGGTGATCCTGAATGCCAGCCGCTGTTGATGAGATTAAAAACCGATATTTCGCTTATCGTAGACGCTGTTATAGAAGGACGTCTGGATGAAATCGGCAATTTGGAATGGGACGAACGTCCGGCTTGCTGCGTTGTCATGGCCTCGGAAGGGTATCCCGGAGATTACAAAAAGGGGTATATTATTCGCGGTCTGGAAGAAGCGGCTAAATTACCCGATGTAAAAGTATTTCATTCAGGTACGGCGTTAAATTCGGCGGCACAAATTGTATCAGCCGGCGGTCGATGTTTATCGGTTACCGCCTTGGGCGATTCCTTGTCCGACGCGAAATTGCACGCCTACGAAGCGGTTAAGTGCATTCGCTGGGACGGCGCGTGGTGCCGTAAAGATATTGCCGATAAAGGCATCATGCAATAATTAAGAGGATTGCCAACAATTTAATTTCGCGTCCCGCCGTTTTTCCCCCTTGACGCCTTTTGATTTCGCCCAATAATCAGAATATTATCCTCGTTTTACTGATTAGGGCGAAATGAAACGGCAGTCAAGATGCGGTAACGGCTGTCTATATATTACCATGGTTTTCTGTTAAAATAAATAATATCGCTAAAATATTCCTTTTTTTTACTTTTCTTGTATTTTTTGCTTGACAATTCAACTTTTTGTTGTATTATATATAATGTTGAGATTTATGGCAAAAAATAGTTAGCGAAAAGAAGTTGAAATGGCTTATTTTCCATTTGCCTGTCATTCCAAGCCGAAGCGGTTCGGCTTATCAGGTTTTGTCATTGTTCGGACAGTCTTTTTTTGCGATTGTATCGATTTTACGATTATATCGCTATTGATAGAGTTCGTTTTACTTTTTTCTTATGGAGTAAAAGTATTATGGGGTTAACGAGTTTTGTTAAAGTAAGTAGAGAAAACAGATTAAGCAATTTTAACTTCCTTGCTTTTGTGCTCGCTTTGTCGTGCGTGAGTTCGGCTTTTGCTGATGTTACGTGGGTTGGCGGCGGTGCAGATACCAATTGGACAACCGCAGCAAACTGGGGAGGAACCGCTCCTGTCAGTACCGATGCGGCGATTATTCCTACAAACGCCACTGCGTTTTCCGTCGTTGTCAATGACGGTGCTGTTGCAAACACGCTTTCCGCAACCGGCAGTACGCTAACTCAAAGTGCCGGTACGGCGACCTTTGGAACCTCAATGACCCTCAATACCGGGGCTTCTTACACGCTTTCTGGCGGAACACTATCCGTTCCTGCAATAAATCTGAACGGTGGTACATTTGCCACCACCTACGCCCTCTCGAATTATACGTATTCTGGTAATGGAACGATTGAAATAGGTCTTACTGGAATAAATCAAACGTTTTCGGGAACGTATCTAGTTTTACGGGAACGGTTAAATTAACGGCGACAACTCCCAATACAGTGCGGCTTAATTGCACAACGGGATTGCCCGCGACGTTGCGCGATAATACAAATGCAACTTTTGAGATTACAAACGGAACGCAAATTTTGCCGAATTCAACCATGGCAACCCCCATTACTTGTAAACTGATTATAGCGGGAACAGGGTATAAGGAGGATAATGGCTTGCATTTTGGCGCGATTCGCATGGTTAACAGTATTGTCATTAACGGCAGTATAACCTTGTCCGACAATGCAACCATAGGCGGTGCGGGCACAATTAACGGAGCCATTTCAGGAACCGCATCGACAAACGCAACGCAAACGCTGACTTTGGGTGGAACCTACAACAATTCTGGAGGTGGTACGTATAACGGTGCTATTTCTGACGGAGCTAATGGCGGAAAACTGGCTTTGGTTATTCAGAATGGTGCGCAAACTATTAAGGCTAGTAACAACACGTATTCCGGAGGAACGACGATTAACAGCGGTACAACGCTAACTGCCGCTTCTTTAGGAACGGGCGTTGTTAATAATAGCGGTACCCTGACTATTACGGGCGACTGTTCAGGCGTAACGGGCGGTTATACCACTGGTGGAACAAGTATGACAAATTTCAATATTAATGCGGGAGCTAAATTTAGTACCGCTGCTTCCAGCGATACGATTTCGTTAAATGCGGCGGCTTCTGGTACTAACGCGCAAACCATGACTGTTGCAGGAACTGTCGATAACAAAGGTGCCCTTTTTGTCGAGCGGCAGGGGGTTCTTAATGTCAACAACGGAGGAACTTGGACTCAGGCTGGCGATATGACCGTTCAGGGGAACGGTGGTTATGGTGCCAATG
>CAYZMZ010000395.1:0-3535 GCA_964479655.1 uncultured Planctomycetaceae bacterium | reverse complement strand
TATCGTATCGAAAGAGTTTGAGCGTTAAATTGCTTTCCCCCGCAAGCACGGCATTGTACGTATATATCGGGCAACAGATTCAGCTCGATTCTTTCGTACCCGTTTCCCTGACATGTTTCACACCGTCCGGATTTGAGATTAAACGCAAATCGCGCGGCGGAATATCCGTACTGTTTAGCTGACTTTGTACTGGCAAACAGCTTTCTTATATCGTCGTAAATTCCGGTAAACGTGGCGGGATTACTGCGGGGCGATTTACCGATCGGAGCTTGATCGACCCAAATAACTCGCTGGAGATTTTCTGTTCCCCATATACTTTTGTAGTACTGTTGAACGGGATTCGCCTGTTTCTTATTGGATAATTCCCACTTTACCGCCGGTAAAAGGGTTCCGATTATCAAGGAGCTTTTTCCCGAGCCGCTTTTCCCCGTAACGACCGTCATTTTTCCCAACGGTATTTCCAGATTAACCTGTTGAAGATTATTCAAACAGGCGCCTGAAAGTAACAGTTTAGATTCTTTTTTCAGTGCGTCGTTTTCAACACAGGACGATTTAACCGGCGATTCGATTTCCGATTCTGATTTCAAAAACCGTCCGGTAATCGAATGGGGATTTTGCCGAATTTGCTCGAGATTTCCAACCGCTACAATTTCTCCTCCCGCTTCCCCCGCGCCGGGACCGACGTCGATAATCCAATCGGCGGCTTTGATAAACTGGGCGTCGTGCTCAACGGCGACAACCGTATTTCCCGCCTGACGAATTTGGGCGATTGTTTCCAGCAGCCGGGCGCAATCGTCGTGATGAAGTCCGACTGACGGCTCGTCCAGCACATAGCAAACGCCGGTTAGCGCACTTCCCAACGCGCGGGATAGTTTTACGCGCTGCATCTCTCCGCCGGAAAGCGTATCCAAAGTTCGATTGAGTGTTAGATAGGAAATTCCGACTTTATCCAAAAACGCCAGCCGCATTTGGATTCGTTCCAGCAACTGTTCGGCAATCGCCTTTTGAGCGGGGGATGCCGATTCCGTTTTTTTATAGAATTGCAGCGTCTGATTTACTTCCTCGTTTAGCGAGGCGACGTCTTGACTTGTCCATTCGAGAATTGTTTTGGAACAAATCCGAACGCATTGAGAAACCGTTTGAAAATACGGACTGTAAAGCGAAAACGTTCGCGGCGCAACTTCAGGCAGCGTTCCTCCGCAGCCGGGACAGGAATATCGAGTACTGTAAACCGTATCACTCCATTTTCCGCTTGAATCCGGCGCGTTGACAATTACCGCCGAGCCGGAAAACTGTACTGCGGTTACAACAGAATCGGTAATACGATCGCGGGCTTCCGCTTTAACCACACACCGATCGATTACCGCCTCGATTGTATGCTCGCCTCGGGCGGATAAAGGAGGAACGCTATCCAATTCGTACACCGTACCGTCAACCCGAACCCGGGTTAGACCGCGTTTGCGAAGCTGCTCCAAAACCGATTCCTGCGTTCCTTTAGTCGAAAAAACAACCGGAGCCAGGAGCATAAAACGCGTACCCGATTCCATCGACAGAATCTGATCTACAATAGAATCCTCCGACTGCTGCTGTAGCCGGGTTCCGCAACGCGGACAGGAAACCTCCCCCGCGCGGGCAAACAGAACCCGCATAAAATCGTAGATTTCTGTTGCCGTCCCGACCGTCGCCCGAGTTGAACTGCGTAACGGCTGCTGGTCTACCGCGACAACAGGAGGTAGATGAACAATTGTATCTACCGGCGGAATCCCCTGACGTTTAAACAGCGTTCGCAGCGTCGGCGACAGACCCGCCGTATATTGTCTTTGAGACTGCGCGTAAAGCGTATCAAACGCCAGCGAACTTTTACCCGATCCGCTCAATCCGGTTATTACCGTAAACTGATTCAAGGGAATATCAACGCTGACGTTTTTCAGATTATGCGACTTCGCGCCGCGAATCTCTATATTCATCTCTATAAACCTAAAACGTACGTCATAGCAGGAACGAAGTCGGTATTGTCTATATATCTACCATCATAATTCCAAAGTTTTCCGTAGAATTTATCGGTGCCTTTGATTAATTTCTCGAATATTTCCACGTTTTTACCGCGTGCAAAAACCGGAACCAGTTGATTGGAATGACCGCCTGAATAGTACTTGTATCCCGGCAGTTTTCCCTTGCCGTTAAACTGAATCGGCTGGAAGAGGGATTCGGCTTTGTCGGCTTGAGGTCCCCAAAGTGCGCCGGTTTCGTGGTCGGCGGTAATAATAACCAGCGTTTGATCCCAAGACGAATTTTTCTCGACCCAGTCGCAAACCGCGTCTATCGCCTTGTTAAATTCGCTCATATCGCCAATCGTACCGGGCAACTGATTGCTATGATTATTCCAGTCGACCGATCCGCCTTCGATCATCAGATAAAAACCGTTAGGATTTTGATTCAGTACGTTTAACGCGGCCAGCGATTCCTCCGCCAAGGTTGGAACGGTTGGTAAAACCGCATACTTCGGCTTTACTACCGTAAGCGTATCGTTGATTCGTGCGATTCCCAGCAGTTTTTTCGGCAGCGGCGTTTTGCCGTCCGCAATTTTCTGGAACTCTTCACGTGATTCGATATACGTCCAATCGGGCGGCAGCTGATTCTTTTTGATTTTTCCCCACGCCTGTTCTGACGGACCAAAAGCATTGTATTCTACAGCCTGTTTTTTGCCGTCTGGATTGGTATAGTAGGACTTAAAGGGATTTAAGGAACTATGTTCCGGTAATTTATTTCCATCGGCATCGTATTCGGGATGTCCGCAGCCGATTAAAACGCTTAACGCGGGACCGTTGAGCATCTGGTCGAATATTTCATGTCCGTTTTTACGGGATAGCGAATGTCCTGCAACGCCGGCTGGAGTTGCGTGCGCGCACTGAACCGAGGTTACCGCCCCCGCCGCAAAGCCCGCTTTCGCCGCTTTTTCCGCAAAGGTTTCCAACATCTGCTGGTCGTCATCCAGACCGATGGTACCGTTATCCGTTTTTACGCCGGTATTGATTGCTGTCGCCGCAGCGGCGGAATCGGTCGCTTTACCTAAATGCGTCTTAAACTTGCTCCACATAGTATCTGGATTGTAGCTTCCCGCGATACTGTACGTAGAACACGTATAGAATTTCCACGGCGATTGCATATACGGCAATCCCTTGGGAGAGCCGGTTTGATAGTCAGCCGAGATAGCAAAAGTTGCCATGCCTGCGCCGTCGGCTATCAGTAAAATCACGTTGGATTTCTTCGCCTTGGATTCGGCGTTGACCGATTCTATGCAAAGCGAATTGATTATTACACCCAAAATCAGGATTAACACGGCGGGAAAAAAGGGAATACAATTCAAACGAATCTTCATAATAAACCTCCAAATGGGGAAAGGAATGGGTAGGGAGCAGGGAATTGGGATAGGGAATTGGGATTCTATTCCCCAACCCCATCGATAAATCAAATATACTGGTTCCACTTGATTTTTTCCGGTTTGAATAACAAACTCCAGTCGTTTCATTTCACC
>CAYZMZ010000394.1:2196-3558 GCA_964479655.1 uncultured Planctomycetaceae bacterium | reverse complement strand
GTTGACCGTTTTCATCTTTGGGTAACTTCCCGGAATCGGCTAACTGCTGTAAAACCGCGTCCGTTACGCCGCAGGATTTCATAAAATTCCGGGCGGTTGCCGCCGCAGGACGCTCTATTTGCGCCGGAGTACAAGACATGATATCGATTCTCATACCGGCTAGAATCGCCCCCAATTCCTCAAAGGTGAGCACCATATCAATGTCTTTCGCCTGGAGCGCTTCATATCGTTTGGCGATACACGGTCCGATAAAAACCGTAACCACATCTTCCGCCTCTGCCCCAAGCGACTGCTTAACAATTTGTCCTGCGTATTTCATGGGGCTGGGCGTACTGGAAACATACTGCGCAAAAGCGGGAAAATGCCGTTTTACCAATTGAACGTAAGCGGGACAGCAGGAGGTCGTCATCAGTTTTTGTCCTTGCGACATTTTTTCGACGAACTCGCGGGCTTCATGCTCGGTGGTCATTTCAGCCCCCAAGGCAACTTCCATCACCTGGAAAAATCCGGCTTTAAGGACGGCGGCAAACAACTGCCCACGCTCTCAACGGACTTTCGCCAGACTCCAAATCATCGCGATTACCTTTTTACCGGATTTAATCGCCGAGAGAACCTTGAGTAAATCGGAGCGTTCCATCACCGCGCCAAAGGGACATTTCGCCAAGCATTTTCCGCAAAAAATACACTTATCAAAATTGATTTGCGCTACTCCCGCCTCGTTTTTCTCAATCGCACCGACAGGACACGCCTGTTCACAGGGAACAGTTGTCTTGACTATGGCGTTAAAAGGGCATACCTGCATACATTTTCCGCATTTAATGCACTTGGAATAATCTACCGTTGCATGCTGATTGATAACAGAAATCGCCTGTTTGGGGCAGGAAAAAGTACACGGACGGGCAAAACACCCCTGACAGTTGCTGGTTACGTGAATTTTACTGTCTGGACAGCCGTTGCAGGCGGATTCGCATACCGTCAGCGGTACCTCCGGCCGATTATCCGATTCCAAAGACTGTTTTAAGTACGAACTCAACGGCGTTAGCTCGTCTTGCTCGCTATGAAAATCGAATCCCAGCAAAGCATGAAGTCCGTATTTGATAACCGCTCTGTCGTGATAAATACAGCAACGGCTGGGCGTCGTACCTTTGGGACGAATTTCCAACGGAATACGATCTATATTGTCTTCCAGGGTTCCGTCGATAAAATGACGAACAACACGAATCATCATTTCTCGACGCATGCGTTCTGCACCGTTGATCATTGATCTTCCTCCGTCAGTAAACCGGACTGCCGGAGTTTTTCGGAAACAACTTCGGAAACCAGCTCTTCCGAGGCGTTTCCGTAGACTTTTCCATCAATTTT
>CAYZMZ010000394.1:0-2186 GCA_964479655.1 uncultured Planctomycetaceae bacterium | reverse complement strand
AATTTTGATAAACGGAGCAGACCCTAAGCTGGAATGTTGTTCACATAGCTGAGAACAGGGAATCGCTCGCAAATCGATATACGGCTTCCAGGATTCCGGTATTTGCTGCTCTAAATTTAACAGTTTGGCCCCGCCAAGCATATAGCAGGTTGTTCCACAGCAGACTTCAATTTTTATAGGTTCCATTTTTCATTTTCTGTTGAATGTTATAGGGAACAAAACAATAAACTGGTTCCACCCGGAGTTTTTCCGGTTTGTATTACCATAACCCAACCGTTTCATTTCGCCTTAATCGATAAAACAAAGGATTGTCCAATTCTCGGAGCGAAATCAAAACGGTATCAAGGGAAAAAATCACGCAGTCTTAGTATATGTCAATAATATTTTATTTCAACTGATTTTCTATATCGGCTTTCCAGCGTTTCTTTCAGTCTTTTTATTATATTCCTTCTGATTTCCAAGTCAATGGGCAAGGTCGGATCTTGATGAGCCTCGTTGACTTTGGTACCTACGATAAATTCGATACAGTCGGACTCTATCATCGCGTTGATAATCAGCTTCGCCGCAGTCGGAGAATGAGTGAAATCGCCGGATTCCAAATCGGAGGCAACGCGAGTAAGTGTTAAAATCCCCTCGGTTGCCAGTCCGATGGTAGACATATATCCCGGCGGAGGAAGTTCGTCTGACGACCGGATAGACTTCATATCTATTTGAACATCCGTTCCCAATTCCCGCTTGATAATATTAGCCGTCGTTCCGCCGCACAAAATTACCCGGTCTGCCCCCGATTTTGCCAGAGAAGCGAATTTGGAATCGTCCTCTTTATGAAACGGAGGTCCGGTTAAAATACGAAGCGTGCGCGGCTGACGATAATAAATCACCAGACAGCTAATATCGTCCCGGCATTTATGCTCCGGGTCTACGTTTAAGGCCTCGCGAGCGATTATTTCCGATAAATCCTTGGCTGAAATCCCGGGTTCGCGTTGAATTTGCTTGATAGCAAACTCCATTTCTCCCTGACGCCGCCAGCCGAATTTGTACTCCGAACGCCCTAACCCCGCCTGCGTTACACCATCTGAACAAACAATCAGTCTATCGCCCAGTTGAAGCTGGATATCGTAAACCTCCATTTCCCGATCCGGCCAGTTATCGGAAACCAGCGTTTTATGAGTCAGCGGTTTGACTTCTTCCTCGCCCCGAAGCTGAACGTAAGCCGGGTTGCCCATTTCTATTATACGCGTTCTACCGCCTGAATGCATGTCTACGATAGAAAACGTAGCATAGCTGATTTTACGCACCTCGCATACGGGCAGGGAATCCATAATTATTTCCGCCGATTGCAAAATATCCATGTTGGATTCTACAAAACGCAACGCCATGGTTGCTGTCATGTTTGCAAGAATGTTCGCCTTGATACCGCTGCCGAGTCCGTCAGACAAGACCGCGATATATCGGTCTTCGTTTTCCAATCGCGCCCATTGAAAGTCATCTCCGCAGGCGGCCTGACCTTCTTTATGGAACTGATAACATTCTATTTCTACAAAAGGCTGATTAAAATTCATAATTTATACGATGATATATTTACGACTATATGTATGTAATTATTTTTTGTATATTGATAGGTAAAAATCTACTATCTCAGCGGGGTCTTTCAAGGAATGCGGATGATGGTCGCAGCCGGGTTTAACGATCAATTTAACCGGAGCCTGAGCCGCTGTATAGCGTTCGTACAGTATTTTACCATTGTATTCAAACGGAACCGTACGATCGGAATCGCCGCAAATAAGCAATATCGGCACTTTACGCTCCGCCAACGGACCAAAGGCGTCAACCGGATTATTCTTGTACTGTTTGGCTTCCTGTTCGGTTAGATGATAGGAATCCAAAACGGACTTCCAGTCGGAGGACGATTTAAGACCGGGAATAATTCCCCCGGGCCAAGACCTGAAATCCAAAACCGGATTATCGATATAAATGCCCGCAACGCAATCGGGATTGGCTATCGCCCAGTTCATCGAGCAAATTCCTCCCCGACTCATTCCAAGCAACAACGGCTTTTTATCGAATCCCTTTTGCTGCGTAAGAAACTGATAAAACGCATTCCGCTGAGCTACGTTTTCCGGCGACCCAACCAAATCGGTGCAGCCAATCCAGGCAATATAAAAGCCCTTGTTAAGCATGGCAAT
>CAYZMZ010000393.1:0-3584 GCA_964479655.1 uncultured Planctomycetaceae bacterium | reverse complement strand
TAACTTTATAAATCTCCATCTCTAATTTAGCAATTTTATATAAAGTTGTTTTATTATCAGATGACGGAAGTCCGGGAATCGTTTCTTCGGCTGGTAAAAGATACCTAAACATCTGCGCTAAAATAATCCCGGTAAACATACAACCAAAAGTATACAAAGCGCAACATAAAGCTGCTTGAGGTTTATCGGGAAAATAGGTTGCCGCCAACATCGTCCCCAGTCCGGCGTTTTGCATACCGACTTCCAAAGTCAATGCACGGCGCATTCTATTATCGATTCCGATTAAAAATCCGCCCCACCAACCGCACGTATAGCCTAAAATATTAAGGCACAACAAAGCACAAAACAGAACATGCGGAACATGCCCCAAATTTTCGCGGTTTCCCGCTGTTACCGAGGCGATAATCATAATAATAACCAGATTGGCAACAATTTCACCAATCTGTTCGCTGCATTGTCTCCATAAAGAAAACAGACGAGAAAGCGTAAATCCGATTGTTACCGGACAGACAACCGTCAGCAACAGCGTGGCGACCATAGACGATACATTCAATTTAATAACCGCCGAGAGGAAAAAATACAGCAACGTCGGAACCATCAACGGAGAAAGCAACGTAGAACAGGTCGTAATTCCTACCGAATAGCTAACGTTACCGCGAGAAATCATCGTCAGCATATTTGACGCCATCGCGCCGGGAACGCAGCCGACAATCATCAGTCCGATAAAATACGCTCCTTCCAAATGAAACGTTTTCGCCATAATAAAAGCCAAAAGAGGCATCGACAAAAACTGTACACATGTTCCACCCAGTACCTTCGGCCAGCGGCGGGCAACCTGCTTGACCTCTTCCAGCGGTAAAAGACTGCCGATTACCAGCATCGTTACTGCAATCATAATTTGCATGGTTGTTTTGGAAACATCAAACGGATAAATTTCTTTCAGCAATCCGTTTGAATGAGCCTGTATCCAAGGCCAGTAAAAAGCCAGAATACAGGTTAGGGTTAGCCAAATAAGCAAGTACTTTACCAAATATTTTTTGATTACGTTCATTTTTGTGTTAATTCGATTTTTTCTGATTCGATTTATTGTCGATTCGATTTATTTCTGTTCTGAAATTTCAACGTTAATAGTTCCGTCTTTTTCAGAATTGAAATTGGCGAATTTATTGATTTTTAACCAAAGCGGCCCCGTAGATTCCGGCTTGAACGAACATTCAGTACCAATCTGGACGGGCTTGCTAAAACCACCCGGCTGAGTTCGGGTACCGTTATCCGGTTCAACAACCGCTCCCAAAAGAACGCCCAGAGGCTTGCCATGCAGGTATTTTATGGTAATTCCATTCGGCTGACAAGGCCAGGATTTTCCCCCTTGGATACCCGAACTGACCGTATAATCTCCCGTTGCTTTGATTTTGTACGTCTTTCCCGCTTCCAGAATAATCCCTTGATTTTGCCAATCCGCATTCGTTTTTATCGTTTTGAAAGAAGCACCGGTTAGCGGAAACGCGGCGGCGTCTTCTATGGCGGAAACTTTGGGATCGAATCCGTAATCCAAGTCCGAAATATAGGCGTTCCAACGGGTTGAAAATTCAATCCATTTTTGAGTGGTAAAAGATTCGCGAAACGCCCGATTTAATACCGCTGACCGCTGGCTATACGTTTCTCCGCTGTTGGGTAACGACTGAACCAGTTTCTGCAAAATCTTTTTATATTCCGAATCGGAGTTCATAAACCAAACCATCGCCCAAGCCCAAGAATAGCTCCTGTTATCTTGCGATTTCAATTCCGAGGTAAATAATCCGTTGACAGGAACAAAAATCCCGTTTTGCAAATCATTTTGGATAAATCGGATTCGTCCCCAATGCGGAAATTCATTTCTCGTTTTCGGCATAATTCCCAGCGTAATCCGTCCGTTTTCAATCCGATGAGTTCCGAAATATTCCGCCAGTCCTTCCCCATACCATAACGCACCGCAGCCGCCTAAAATCTGATTCATAAACGCGTGAGTGCATTCATGCAAAAACAAATGACGCTGATAATCCCGTGAATCCTGCGCAAACAGCCAAACGTTGTTTCCGTACTCGAAGCCGTAATCAAACGGCGGCAAAGACGACGGCAGCAAGTCATTCATCATAAAAGGAACGTTATTTTTCATCACGCAGGCTTTAATCTTCCACATAGCCAGTTTTTCAGGATTGACTTTGAAATAATCCGCCCATTGAAAAACCGCCTGATCCAAATACGACGGCCATTTTTTCATATCTTCGTCGATTGGCAAGTCGGTTATTAAAAGCAGTCGAGCGGAATCCAGAACATTTAACCCGGCTTTTTCCGCCTTTACCTTGGACATGACAAAATTATGGAGATCGGAACGAACAACGCCGTGAAAACCGCTGGTTCCTTTGATAGCTGAATCCGTATCCAGATTTCCGCCTCCCAGCCCCGCCAACGCATCTTGACGGTCTTTTTCTTTGTTGATTTCTTCCTGCGTGGGCGGCGTTTTGGGTCTGACTTTTCGAACGCGGGTTTGAGAAATTCCCGAACTCGAAAATAATATCGCCCATAACATCAAAAACGAAATTACTTTTGTTAAAATTTGTTTACACATAATAAAGTATACGGAATTTCACTTAAAATTTTCCGGTTTGAATAATCGTACATCAACCATATCATTCCGCCCGAATCGACAAAACAAGGGAACGTTTTATAAATTAAGCGAAATAAAAACGGCTTCGATGGAAACAATCATCTGGTCATCGTAAAATAGACGGGAAAAACTCGTCTTGACAATCGGCTTTTCCCGTCAACTATATTCTAGCACAATATCCGAATTTTGTCTACAGGCAAAAGAAAAAATATGCCCCGTAACTTCCAATAATTTGATTCATACCGCAACAAATCCTATTTTTGCGTTGTTTTAGACTATACAAACTGTTTAATATAAAGATAAATTAATTACTCAAATAAAAGGATTTGCAGGGTTGGGTACCCACTTTCTTCAGATTTTCAGCTCCAAGAACAATTTCCCAATCCCTTTTCCCGTATTTCGGCTCACGAGGACGTCCGCGCTCCGGTTGTATATTCGTCCGACGAGATATTTATAATCAAACCCTAAAATCTTCTTCGTGAACTTCGCGTCTTCGTGCCTTCCCGTAAAATTCTTCCCTTTATAACCGCTAACCAAATTTCGGCAACGGGCGGTAGCCAAACGGGAAACCCGCCTCAAACGGCGTCTAGCTGATTACGCCCGCCGATTCTACCGTCATGGAAAGCGGGACTTCCTGAGTTCCAACGATTGTAAGTCCGGGGAAACTGCCGTGAAACAGCTCTTCTACCAACGGGCGAATTTCCGGCGAAGTAAGTAAAATCGGCTTGA
This sequence comes from uncultured Planctomycetaceae bacterium, assembly GCA_964479655.1. Classification (GTDB taxonomy): domain Bacteria; phylum Planctomycetota; class Planctomycetia; order Pirellulales; family Thermoguttaceae; genus RUG11551. The sequence goes on along the minus strand of CAYZMZ010000393.1, from coordinate 208 downwards.
AACTATCCGTATGAAACTGCTCGATTTCAATGGCTATTTTCTGATTCAATTGCGCTTGCAAGGTCGGCGAAAGTCCAATTTCTATTTCGGAATCAGTGATTCGGCAATTATCCCGAATCGTAGTTTGCAGCTCGGGGGAAAGCATAATCGCCTTCAAATGCCCGTCCAAATCGGCAAGAGGAGCGCAAATCGCCCTGCCCATTTTACC
>CAYZMZ010000392.1:0-3591 GCA_964479655.1 uncultured Planctomycetaceae bacterium | reverse complement strand
CTTATTAGATATTATACCAATAAGCCGGAATAGTACAAGCCCTAAACCGTACTTTCCCGCGAACCGGACGATGGGTTTTATACGTTAATACGCGATTTTTTCATAAAGTCGTTTTAGTACGGCGGGCGTATTGAATCTGCCGCTGTATTCGGCTGTCGGTAATTGCAATCTGAACGGCTATAATTCCAGCTGAGCGTCGACGGGAAAATGGTCTGACGGATACATACCGTCTTTTTTCTGCTTGAGTATCGATGAATCGAGAGCCTTTATATCTGGAGTAATCCAGATAAAATCTATTCGGTTGCCATGCGGGTTTGTCTGATAACCATGCCAGGTGAAATTATTATCAGATTCGTCCAGATGAACAGAAAAATACGCATCGGATAATTTAACCGGCGCAGTTACGGCGGCTGATTCAGCCTCAAATACAGTGGAAAGACCGGATAGATACTGCATCGAAGGCGATTTCCTATCGCAATTAAAATCTCCTGTAAGAATAACTGGTTCGTTTGGATTGCGTCGTTTTGCAATAAATTCGGCTAGCTGTTTAGCGGCGTTCTGGCGCGCGGTTTCGCTAACGTGATCAAAATGAGTATTGATAAAATAAACCCCTTTATCGGAAACAACCCCGTTTTTAATCGGGAGAAATCGTCCCCAGACAACGGTTCGGGGACACGCGGCGTGAACTCCCTTTGATCCAGGCATATCCGGGGTATCAGAGAGCCAGAAAACGCCCTGCTGTTGTTGATCCGGTTTCCAACGGGATTTCAAATACAAAATCGGAGTCGATTCTCCCTGAATCCGGGATTTTTCACGGGAGCGATTAATCATACCGTACTCCGGCAGTTGCTTTTTCAAATCGTCTTCCTGATTTAAAAACGGCGTGGGGGTAATAATAGCTTCCTGAATACCGGCGAAATCATAGTTTCCCTGACGAATAATATCGGTAACCTGCGCCTTGCGATTTTGCCATTGAGTCGGCTTGCCGATTTCTCCGTAAGACATGCGGATATTAAAACTGATTACCCGCACGGTTTCGGCTTGAACCAGCGATACGCAAGTAAACAAAAGTACAACGGTAATAATATTCAGTATTTTCATTTTTTGGGGAATGGAAAACAAAGGGACGTGTTCAAACTGAAAATCACGATAATATTTACAGAACGTTTACCACCGTTTGGCAAAATTCGTCCAGATTTAAGGGGCGGTCTTTTACATAAATCCAACGCCAAACGTAGTTTCCAATAGAAAAATTGTATTCCGCCGCCTGACTGACCAGATTTCTAGCTGAATTATATTCCAGTTGTAATTCTTTGATCATAACATGGTAAGAATCGTTTTGTACTCCGCCGGCAATAATCTGCTGCGCCTGGTCTAGGGTAGCTTTAGTTCTGTTTAACTGAGCGTATTCCAGCGCAATAGACGTAGCCCGGGGAATAACTGCGGTATCCTGCTGTAAACGCGGCTGATTCTTTATCGAGGTTTCGTATGCCTGGGTATGAAACGGCGTTGTCGGCCACGGAAGCGAATTGCCGATTGTCATGGCGATATTTCGGTTTCCGCTGGTATTAACCAATTCAACCATTTCATACTGATGGGTGAGCAGCGATCTTTGAACTTGACATCTTTTCATCTGGAGCGTTTGTTTCCATATATTAAAGTTCAGTAAAAATAACGTGCTGTCTACCGGATTATTTGCTGCGGAAATTCGCGAAAACAACAACTGCTGAACCTGCTCAACGCGGCTGTAAGCCGTATTGATAACCGCTAATTGACGACAGTCGGCCGTTGCGGTCCAGTAAGCGTTTAACGCTTTTTGGTACTGGTTTTGCGGAAACAGTTCCAAGTACTGTTTCAAGTTCATCGGTTTATCAGATGCGGTTTTTAGGGTGGAAATATCGAACCAGTCGGGAGTTGAAATCGTATCCGAAGAACCGTAAGCCACCGTATGAATGATCGGCTTGTCTGCTTTAACGACCGGATTATAAACCGGCTCTTGAGTCGGGGCGGTAGGTGTTGGGTCAATTACCGGCAGAGGGAACCCTTCTGAGGGTAACGAATCCGGCAACGGTTGAATTTCTCCCGGATTAGCCGGATTACTTTGAGTTGGCGGATACCCCTGATTTCCCTGATACGGCTGATTTCCTGGCTGATTATTGGGAATTGGATTGATTGGATTCCCTTGATTCTGATACGTCTGCGGATTTTGATACGTCTGCGGCGGGGTATCTAATACGGATTTGTTATTTCGTTCCGGAGCGGCTTTAGGCGGCTGGGGATTGAGAATTAACAGGGAAGCGATTTTCTGTCCCTGAAACATTCGATTGCATTGCGTCCAAAAAACAAACCGGGCAATATCCTCGTTGTACGAAAGTACAGAATCCCAAAACGCATCGCGTGCGGATTCTTCCTGCTGATAGGCGGAAATCAGATTTACCCAGACGGCGGGATCCTGCTTTTGTAATTCGGTCAACGCCTCCACGTAATATATAGACGCGGCCAAGGCGGAGGCGGAGGCTTTCATCTGTTCGTATCCCAAATCCATGCGCTTAACAACCAGGCGAATTTCACCGGGAACGTATACTCGATCTCCGACTTTATCCAAATTGGTTTGATAGACGCCGAAATGCGGCATTTCAACGCAATAGGGTAATTTCTCTGGATTTAATCCGCAATCACCAGCTAAAACATTTAATTCTATGGCATAAAATCGCATTCGTAAATACGCTTGTCCTGCTTTGTCGGTAACCGTTTTTTGGAAAAGCTGAGCCAGAGGAGTTGTTTGCGGATTCATCTGATTAATTTTATCGCCTAAAAGCCGATAATACTTCCAATCAGATGCCGCGCGAACTCCCTGCCAGTAGTCGTTGACTGCTTTATACGCCGATTCCTGCTTGCAACTGCGTAGTAAAATATCGGAAAGTGTAACCGCCTGATACCCCTCGGGAACATCTGGATAGGGAGTATACATTTCCAGCAAAGCGGGAGTATTTAGCCGACCTGAAGTCCCGCCTGAAGTATCACCGGTTGAGGAACCCGTTGTTTGAGAAGACAAGGGATTGTCTGTTGTCGGTTGAGCAACCAGATTATCCGCCGGATTAGTCGGAACAACAGATTGATTATCCGCCTGACTGGTTGGAGCAGCAGTCAGATTATCTGCCTGATTGGTCGGAGCCGCAGATTGATTATCCGCCGGACTGGTTGGAGCAACAGTCAGATTGGGGTCGGGAGCAGACAACAGTGGGTCTTGCCGATACAATCAACGCGAACGCTAAAAAAATACGCATATTATCTCCGCCCCAATTAAATCAGGGTAAAATGGGAAGTATAAATAATCAATTCGACTTCTGTATTTTACTTCTTTTTGTGAAATATTGCAATAGGGATTTCAGCAGATATTCCTTGATTTTTTACTCTAATACGGTTTTATACTGGTTCTACTTGACTTTTCCAGTTTGCATAACAAGCCTTAGTTGTTTCATTTTGCCCCAATCGATAAAACCAATGGTTGTATGATTCTGGGGGGAAAATCAAAATGATGTCAAGAAGAAAAATTCACGTAGTAATAGTATAACAATCCCTTTTCGTGCA
>CAYZMZ010000391.1:0-3595 GCA_964479655.1 uncultured Planctomycetaceae bacterium | reverse complement strand
ATCAGGGCGAAATGAAACGACTGGTTTATGAAAATATAAACCGGAAAAATTCAAGCGGAAGCAGTTTAGTTTCTGGTACTCCTTAAAACAAAGGCTCTTGGTTGCCGTTCAACCAGGAGCTTTTTTATTAGGAAAATTGGGAGCGACAGCAGGACTTTTTTTCGGCAACGGACGGAGAGTTTAACCGCCCTGACCTTATAATTCTACTTCGTGCTCTTTCGTGTCTTTGCGCCTTCCTGTAAAATCGCTCAGAACGCCGTTAATCTGCGGGCTACAAAACATATTGAAAGAGGGTGCAAGCTCCGTGCGCTCCAGAGAAACTCCAGACTATCCGTCCAAACGACCCCTAAACGGTGTTGGGGCGTTGAATGAACTACGGCAGTCTGAACTTGCCGTACGTTGCCCCGGAGTTGGTTACTTCAATTAACTTCGGCTGATTCTCTTTGAAGTCGGAAAAGATTACCCGCCACGGAGTAAAAATCGAGGCGGGCTCGAATAATTCGATTTGCGTTAAATTCCCTGACTGAGAATCAAAATAATATTCCGTTGTAACACCGCCGTAACTTGTAGTTAAACAATTGTACATCTTACCGTCGTCCGCCAAAGGGAATTGTCCCAGATACGTCATGCCGTCTAAAAATTCCTGATCTGCATTGGAGAGTTTATACCAGGCGAATAAAATCGGAGCCAGGAATCCCGCATCTGCCGGATCGGACGGAACGGACCAGTCTGACGTATTTCTCATTCGAACTTCAACTTCCGGCAGTTTCAGAACAACGGAGCTGCTTTCCATGGAAAGCGTAAAGGCGGTTTTATCTTCCATCAACCCGGTCAGTGCCCAAACCGTACCCGCATTCGGACGTTTCCATGAATCCAGAGTTTTTTGCTTGGCTAATTTATTATAGTAGTAATTAACGTATCCGGGACGCTTTTGATATACTTTTTTTACCGCTTCGGATAATTCAGGTCCTTTAAGTGATTTTTCGTATTGCTGACGGAGTTTTTCCTTCTGCGGTTCGGGCATATCTTTGGGAAGTTTTGCCGGATCAAATTCGGGTTTTTTAGGAGCGATTTTATCTGCCAATTCCGCTTGTCCATGTACGCCAGCCAGACGGACGATAATCGTTTGCGGTTCATTTGCCGTCTGTTTCGGGTTATCCGGCAAGCGGTATTTGAGCGAAACGCGCCATGATTTTGGATACGTTCCCAGCGCGTTTTTATACTCGTTGGTAGTATAAATACGTCTACCTCCAAAATTAAGCAGAATATCTTGTTCCCGCAGTCCTTGACCGTAGGCATCGGAGGATTCCAGAATTTCTTTAACTGCCGGATGATTATTGGTATCGGTAGAAATCAAGGCTCCCAAGGTCGCGTGATCGCATAGCAATCCGGCTTTTAACTGCGGAATAAACCGTTTTATTTGATTGATGGAAATTGCGTATCCAACGCCGACGTTTACCCGTCCCCGTTTTTCAAACGAACAGCGTCCGTTGATTCCAATTACTTCCCCGTCGAGATTAAACAGCGGTCCGCCCGAATTACCGGGATTGACCGAGGCGTCTGTCTGGATACAATCCGCATATTCCAGCAACGTATCGGCGGGATATTGATAGCGATGAACTCCCGAAATCATTCCGAAAGTAACCGTCGGCTGGAAATCTTCAGCCAATAAAAACGGATTTCCCAGAACCAACGCCCAATCTCCCTGACGAACCGTATCGCTGTCGCCCAAAGGGGAGTACGGAAAATCGTTGCGTCCGAGCAGTTGAATCATCGCAACATCGCCCACCGGATCTATACCGACGATAACGGCATCGTAAATTTTACCGTCGTTGAGTCCAACTTTAGCCATCGGACCGCAGGGCTGAACAACGTGATAGTTTGTCAAGCAGAAGCCGTCGGGCGAAAAAACGACTCCCGATCCCCCGCCCTGTCCGTCGACAGAAAAAATCGAGGCGGTACTAGGGGCGATTTTAGCGATTACGGCTTCGCGGCTGGATTCCTGATTCTGAATTGAAGCGGGAATATCTGCCGCCGATACCCAAGACGATAAAAGTAAGACTGCTATAGTTGCAAAGGTGCGTTTCATGTTAATTCCTGACGTTATATTACGGTTGCTTTCACGGAGAATATACTATGACTACTTGATTTTTTCTCTTGACGTCGTTTTGATTTCGCCCTCCAGAATCAAATACCCCTTTGTTTTATTGATTGGGGCGAAATGAAACGACTGAGGTTTGTTATTCAAACCGGAAAAAGTCAAGTGGAACCAGAATATCTCCGCAGGCTTTTTTCCAAAACGATTACGTGTTCAGACCGATTCTTTCCGATTCTACCGTTCGATTCTATCTCTTTCTCGTTTCTATTATAAACCGATTGCCGGAACTGTCAATAGAAGTTTTTGGAATGCGTGGATTTATACCAACAAACTGTATCTGTAAGCGGTGTCCGAAGCCCAAAGGTACGCGGGAATAATTTGTTTTTTGAAAAAGTCTTCTTCGTGCTCAAACGCTGGAAAATTTCAGTTTTCCTCCCCCCCTTAAATAATCACGGTAAATCGTTAAAATAAGAAGTAATAGGCGATTTTACGCCTCAATACCGAAAGTATTATACTATCATTCCGTGATTTTTCCCGTAACGCCGTTTTGATTTCGCTGTGAAAATCGAATCAAGCCCTTTGTTTTATCGATTAGGGCGAAATGATACGTCTGGTTTATATTATATAAACCGGGAAATTTCAGAGGGAAAATAGTATAAAGGGTACTTCTATTAAATGCTTTCAGTGACCAGCGGCGGAGTTTTTTTCGCCTGTAAAAGGGAGAAAAGACCCAATATTTGGCGATATGGGTGGTCTTTTCGACCTAAAACAGGCGGAAAAAAGAACCGGCTGGACGCGAAATTGATTTAATAGAAGTGCCCTAAAGAGCAAGGTTGTTTCAACCTCCCATTAATTTCAACCTCCGTTAATTTTCGAAACACGCGATTTTCCGTATTTCTGTAAAGATTATCCCGAGGTTGAATTGAAAAGTTTTACCCCAAACAAGGATTTAATTATGCGTTCAGATGCAGTTAAAAAAGGAGATTCCCGTGCGGCACATCGGAGTTTGCTGCGCGCCTGCGGAGTCGGAGAAAACGATTTCCAAAAGCCCTTTATCGCAATTTGCTGTTCCTATACCGATATCGTGCCTGGGCACGTTCATCTGAATAAGGTTGCGGAATATCTAAAGCAATGCGTACGCGAGGCGGGCGGCGTTCCGTTTGTCTTCAATACGATTGCCGTAGACGATGGTATTGCTATGGGGCATTCAGGCATGAAGTTCTCTTTGGCTAGCCGAGAACTAATCGCCGATTGCGTTGAAACGATGATTACCGCGCATCAGTTTGACGGTATGATTTGCGTTCCGAACTGCGATAAGATCGTTCCCGGTATGCTTATGGGCGCAATTCGCTGTAATATTCCCACGGTTTTCGCCTCTGGAGGACCGATGGAAGCGGGACGAATGAAATTCGCCGACGGAATTATTCAAAAGGGAGATAACGCCAAAGGCGAACGCGGCTTGGATTTAGTCGATACGTTTGTCGCGGCAGCGGCCAA
>CAYZMZ010000390.1:0-3600 GCA_964479655.1 uncultured Planctomycetaceae bacterium | reverse complement strand
ATCGGTAATAATCGGATTTCCTTCCTTTTTCGCCTGTTCTATAACATGATTCCAGCCCGGACCGCCTGCCTGCGTTTTTTCTACAAATCGACGTAACGTTTGTTCATCTGTTGGTTTGGTCAGATAGGTAACCACGATCCAGCCGACGGTAGTCAGCAAAACGCTTAAAATCAGTTGCGTTCCATCGGAAAAATTAAGCCATGAACATAATTCCGGCTTGCCGTCTGCCCCTTGAACGGGCATTAAAAAGGTCCAAATCGGTTTATGCAAATATCTGAAGTATAGCGCAACGGGGAAGGAGATGCACATAGCGGCAATTTCAGACCAGGCATTAATTCGCCACCAAAACCATCGCAGTAAAAATAGCAGTCCGGTTCCCGCTCCCACCATAATCAAGATATTAAAAGCGTCTTGGGCGGATTCCAAAAATATAGCTAAAATACTGGCTAAAATCATCAATCCAATCGTCCATAAACGTCCCATCAAGACCATCTGTTTTTCTGTTGCTTGAGGATTGACAAAACGTTTGTAAAAGTCATTGACCATGTACGATGCCCCCAAATTCAAATGCGTCGCTACGGTAGACATGTACGCTGCAAACAGGGACGCAACGACAATTCCGAAAAAACCAGCGGGTAATTTGGTCATCATAGCAGGATACGCCATATCGTCCTTAATCATGGAATCCGGCAGATTGGGAAATGCCGACCTTAAAGACGCTAAATCCGGAAAGACAATAATCGATGCCAACGCCACCAAAATCCAAGGCCACGGACGAACGGCGTAATGACAAATATTGAAAAAAAGCGTTGCGCCCACCGCATGATTTTCGTTTTTCGCTGCCAACATTCGCTGAGCGGTATAACTTCCGCCTCCCGGTTCGGCTCCCGGATACCAAGCAGACCACCATTGAATTACCAACGGAATAGCCAAGAGAGTAATTATTGCCGAGGTATCGTTGATATTCGGTAAAACCGACATTTTTTTCATGACCTCTGGATTGGTGACCAATCCGTGCAAGCCGCCTACTTCGGGAAGCTGAACTATAATTACCGCTGCGGCAATCGCACCAAACATGGAGACTAAAAAGAGGATAAAATCGGCCCATAAAACAGCACTAAAACCTCCGCAGGCGGTAAATATTACGGTAACGGTTCCAGCACATAGTAACGTTACCAACGGAGGTAAGCCCAACATAACGCCCAAAATTTTTACGATGGCCAACGTTACGTTAGCCATAATAACGGTATTGACAATCAATCCCAAAAACAGCGTTCTGAATCCTCTGACAAAGGCGGCTGACTGACCGCTATAACGGATTTCATAAAATTCCAGGTCGGTCATTACACCCAACCGACGCCAGAGTTTAGCGTAGATAAATACGGTTATCATCCCGGTAGGCAGAAAAGCCCACCAACGCCAGTTGCCTGCTACACCGTCCAAGCGGACAAAGCCGGTTACCAGGTTAGGCGTATCCGCCGCAAACGTTGTTGCAACCAGAGAGAATCCAAGCAGCCACCAAGGCATAGACCGACCTGAAAGAAAAAATTCGGATGAATCTTTTCCTGCCCGACGCATGGTAAACCACGTTATCGAAAGCGTCGATAAAAAAAAGCCGATCAATACACACCAGTCCAAACAGTGGAGATTTAAGAAAGTCATTGGGAATGTTTCGGGATAAAGTTGAAGTATAAAAAAACGATTATACGCGGCATTTAACAATTACTTTGCGTACATGACCGGGCTGATCGATAAAAATCATCGATGAATGCAAGTCGTCGGGGGTAAAAATCATAAATTCGCCCTGATGAACAATAAATTTTTGCGGCGAATCGCAGTCAACCGCAAAAAACGGCATCGTTTCCAGCTCAAACAACGCCATATCGGTTTCGGGATTATAGGGAGTTTTAATCTTCCGGGAAGAATCGAATTTAACGCTTCCCATGTACTCCTGTCCAGAAATTACATACTGGATGTCTACGTAATTGTTATGCTTTTCGATAACCGCCTGACTGGGCGCATGAGATTGGTACTCTAAAATATTGATATAGAGTTGTTCGCCGTATTCATCGGTTTTAATTACGGTTTTACCGTTGGGAAAAGCGGAAAAATCGGCTGTTTTGAGAAATTCAATTCCGTCTTTGACAGATGCAGGAAAATCGGAGAAATCAGCGGTTGTTTCGGAAATTTCGGATAGTTTATATTTTTTCATGGCAAATTAATTAGGGGTTATACTATGACTACTTGATTTTTTTCTCTTGAAATCGTTTTGATTTCGCCATCGTATGAATTAATACCCCTCATCTTACGGATTAAGGCGAAAGGAAACGACTGAGGTTTGTTATTCAAGCCGGAAAAAGTCAAGTGAAACTAGTTAAATTGTTTTTGTTTGTTGTTTAGCAGCGGTCAGTGTATTTCTTAACAGCATAGCGATAGTAAGCGGACCGACTCCGCCGGGTACCGGGGTAATCGCCGCCGCCTTATCGGCAACAGCCGCAAAATCGACGTCTCCAACCAAGCCGGATTCCGTTCGATTTATACCGACATCGATTACTACCGTACCCTCAGAAACCATGTCCCCGGTTACAAAGCGGGGTTTTCCGATTGCTACAATCAGAATTTCCGCCTGACGGGTAACCTGCGATAAATTCCGCGTTCTGCTATGGCAAACCGTAACGGTGGCGTCAACGCCTTTTTGAACCATCATCGCAGCCATGGGCTTACCGACAATATCGCTTCGTCCCAAAATTACGACGTTTTTCCCGGCGGTTTGAATATTATTCCGCTTGATCAATTCCATAATTCCGGCTGGCGTACAGGGAAGAAATCGCGGACGTCCCTGTAAAATCAGCCCGACATTTTCCGGGTGAAAGGCGTCTACATCTTTATCGGGGGAGATTCTGTCCAGTACTACCGTTTCGTTTAGATGTTTCGGCAACGGCAGCTGGCATAAAATCCCGGAAACGGACTTATCGGCATTTAATTGATCGATTAATGCTTCCAGTTCCGCCTGCGTTGTTTGAGCGGGTAACCGATGCAATTCGCTTTTAATTCCCGCTTTCTGACAGGCAATTTCTTTATTATGGACGTAAACCTGACTGGCGGGGTCATCGCCTACCAAAATAGCGTCCAATCGGGGCGTAACTCCGGTTTGTTTTATAAATTCTGCGGTTTGCGCTGCCGTTTCAGCACGTAAAACGCCCGCTAACGCTTTTCCGTCGAGGATATTCATGTTGTATTCCCTTGTTGAGTAAATTTCTATTGTGAGTCTATCGTTGAGTGATTTTTCCCGTCAACGCCGTTTTGATTTTGCCCGACAGGAAGAACGAACTTCCTTGTTTATCGACCGGGGCGAAACGAAACGGCGGGGTTATTGTAATAAAATCGGAACCTTTCAATTTGAACCGAAATATAATTTAATCTATACAGATAAAATGTACTGATTATTAGTTTACTTTGATGAAATCAGTGTAATCCGTATAATTTACAATTTAAAAATATAATTTATAATTCAAAAATGGCAGCCCGTCTTACCGACGATTGATTATAGGCTTGAATTATTTTTTTGATTGGGTAATATGGTTAGGTATAAAAGGAAAA
>CAYZMZ010000389.1:2047-3611 GCA_964479655.1 uncultured Planctomycetaceae bacterium | reverse complement strand
GCACGGCTATGAATATTCAACCGCTACGCGGTTGGGGACGATTTTATGCGTCGTTTTTTTCCGTGTGTTTCACGCACGGCTATGAATATTCAACCGCTACGCGGTTGGGAGCAATACAACCCAGGCGATATTCAAAATCAACCCTTATATTCTCTTCTTCGTGAACTTCGTGCCTTCGTGCCTTCCCGTTATTTTCTCAATAAGAACACTCCAGACGAAACCCCAGACGGGCGTGCCGTTTCCGTATTGCGCGAGCCTTTTGGGGGGACTTGCGGGTTTGGAACAGTCCGGTATAATCAATCTATCCCCCCCTTCCCCTTGGTAAACGGTTCGTAAACGCCTGCAGTACGGGGGTAGAATAACTCAATTACAGTACAAATAGTAATATGGATAAACCCAAAATGCACAGTGTGGACAAGGTTGCCCAAAACATCGAAGCGATCGGCAAGCTCTTTCCCAACGCGATTACCGAGACCGTATGCAACGGAAAGGTCGAACATGTAATTGATTTCGACGTTCTCCGGCAGGAATTGTCTTGGGGGCTAGTCGAAGGTTCACAGCAGCGGTATCAGTTTACCTGGCCGGACAAACGCAAAATGATTAACGCCGCCAACATGCCGATTACCGGAACCTTACGCCCATGCAGAGAGGAATCCGTCGATTTCGATAATACGCAAAATCTGTACATTGAAGGCGATAATCTGGACGTTCTGAAGCTCTTTCAGCAAACGTATTATAGACGGGTTAAGATGATCTATATCGACCCGCCGTACAATACCGGCAAGGATTTTATCTACAAAGATAATTTCACCGAAACCCGCGATTCCTTCCTGAAGCGTTCTGGCGCGTACGACGAACAGGGGAATCGGCTTGTTCAAAACCTCGATACGAACGGGCAAATCCATACCGACTGGCTAAACATGATTTATCCGCGTCTGCGCATGGCTCGGGACCTATTAACCGAAGACGGCGTGATTTTTATCAGTATCGACGATAACGAAGTACATAATATGCGGAAAATATGCGACGAAATTTTCGGAGCCGCGAATTTTGTGGCAACGTTTCTCTGGACAAAAACCTCGACGCCCCCTTCTCTTTCATACAAGTGTCGCAAAACGGTAGAATATGTTTTGGTCTATGAAAATACGATTTCAACCAAAAAATATTATGGAGAACCTTTAGAAGGAGGAGATGCTCCTTTTTTAAATACGGGAAATACATCAAAAACAATATTATTTCCCCCTCATTCCATAAAATGTATGTTTCAAGAAAAAGGTGTTACGCATTCAGGAAAGAAAGAAAAGGTAAATCTTGAAGAGGATTTGTATTGGGAGAAAGGATGGAACACAAACGCAGTTAAAATTTCAGGATCGTTTAAATGGGAGCAAAAAACGGTAAATGAAGAAATACGAAACGGGACATATTTTATTGTAAAAACGGACAAATTTTCAATTCGATTTCAGCGTCTTAATTTAGGCGATTCATATAAAACACCGACAAATTTTCTAAATATTGAATTAAATAAACAGTGTGGTACGGGAACTAACGAAAGTGCTGTAAAAGA
>CAYZMZ010000389.1:0-2037 GCA_964479655.1 uncultured Planctomycetaceae bacterium | reverse complement strand
AATTGGCTTTGCTAAATCTTGAGAATTATTTTGATTACCCTAAGCCATTATCTTTATTAACGAAACTTATTAAGATGGTTTGTCAACTCGATCCCGATTCAATTGTCCTCGATTTCTTTTCCGGTTCGGCGACGACAGCGCACGCGGTGATGCAGCTTAACGCGGAGGACGGCGGTCATCGGAAATTTATCATGGTTCAGCTGCCGGAAAAGACGAACGAGAAGTCGGAGGCGTATAAGGCGGGGTATAAAAATATCTGCGAAATCGGTAAAGAGCGAATCCGGCGGGCGGGTAAATTGCTGTCCAGCCGCGTTGAGGCGGAAGAGAAATCGTCTTCGGCAGACGGCGGCGCAGGTACGTTGTTTTACGCGGGAAGCAGCGCGAAGAAATCGGCTTGCTCGTCTGGTCTTGATGTCGGCTTTCGTGTGCTGAAATTGGATAGTTCATGCATGACTGACGTGTACTATCATCCAGATAAGGCGGCTCCGAATACGCTGAAATCAACGATCGATAATATCAAGGACGATCGGACGCCGGAGGATTTGTTATTTCAGGTGATGCTGGAAAAGGGAATTGTGCTTTCCTGTCCGATTGAGGTGGAGCAGATTGCAGGCAAGCGGGTTTTCAGCGTGGACGGCGGTTTTTTAATTGCCTGTTTTGACCGCAATGTAACCAATCAGACGATTGTCGAGATAGCCAAGCGCAGGCCGAAAATAGCCGTATTTCGCTATTCGTCTTTGGACGACGATCCGATCTTTGTGAATATCGAGGTGCTCTTCCAACGCTATAGTAAAGATACGAGACGGTATATATTATAGGAAAAGCCCGATGGCGCGGCACCGTTCCCGTTTAATTGCCGTGAATGCAAAACCGACCCCGTCAGCCATAAAAAATGACTGTTGCGGACGTCCGTGCTCCCATCACGGTTGGGGGAGGATACAAACGGAATCGCCTAACGCAGTCGAACGGGAGCAAGCTCCCTTTGAGAAAGCGGGAGCAAGCTGAGCGTACTCCATACGGGTGTACTGGTAGAAACGTGTTAAAATGTACATTTTGTTATAGATAAGAGTGTTATTTCCATGAAATTCAATTTTAAGATCCAGTCGTTTCAAACGGAGGCGGTTGAATCCGTCGTTCGGATTTTTCGCGGTCAGCCGTTGCAGGAACGGAATTCGTATATTCGTGATTCGGGTAAAAAGGAATTGGGAACGTTTGCCGAGCTGGATGACGATATGACGGGCTATCGAAACGCCCCGCTGGCTATTTCCAGCCAGACGATTCTGGAAACCGTTCAGGAAACGCAGGCAATAAATAATATCAAGCAGTCGGAAAGCCTGGTCAAAGGACAAGGAGCGTGCTCGCTGGATATAGAAATGGAAACCGGTACCGGGAAGACGTATGTATATATCAAAACGATGTTCGAGCTGAACAAAAGATATGGGTGGACAAAGTTTATCGTCGTCGTTCCGTCTATCGCCATCCGCGAAGGCGTAAAAAAGTCGTTTGAAATGACGGCTGATCATTTTCTGGAACAGTACGGTAAAAATGCGCGGTATTTTGTTTACGACAGCCGGAATCTGACGGCGTTGGACAGTTTTTCGTCGCAAACGGAAATCAGCGTAATGATTATCAATACGCAGGCTTTTGCCGCCTCGCTGAAAGAAGACGGCCGGAACAAGGAAGCGCGTATTATCTATTCCGTACAGGATTCGTTTGCCTCCAGACGCCCGATTGATGTCATCAGCGCGAACCGTCCGATTATTATTCTTGACGAGCCGCAGAAAATGGGCGGCGAGATAACGCAGAAGGCGCTGGCTAATTTTAATCCGCTGTTCAGTCTCAATTATTCGGCTACGCACCGAACGCAGCATAATCTGGTTTATGTTCTCGACGCACTGGATGCGTATAATCATCGGCTGGTAAAGCGAATTGAAGTTAAAGGTTTTCAGGTACATAATTTGCAGGGCACGGGACGATATTTGTATCTGGATAGTATCGTTGTATCGCCGCATCAAGCTCCCCAGGCGCGGCTGGAGT
>CAYZMZ010000388.1:0-3617 GCA_964479655.1 uncultured Planctomycetaceae bacterium | reverse complement strand
TGAGGAACCTAAACACCATGTCCAACCGCCTGAGATTTGTTCTCGCCCTGCACAACCATCAACCTATCGGAAATTTTGACGGAACAATTGAGCAAGCCTATCAAGATAGCTATTTGCCTTTTCTGGAATTATTCAAACGATACGATTCTTTAAGAATCGCGCTTCATACCAGCGGTTCTTTGATGGATTGGCTTGAAGAGCATCATCCGGAATACGTCGATTCCCTCTCGGAGCTGGCGTCTGCCGGACGGGTCGAAATTCTTGGCGGTCCGTATTACGAGCCGATTTTAGCGATGCTGCCCAGTCGGGATAGAATCGGTCAAATTCTCCGCTACACAAAATATCTGGAATCACGCATGCATACTCGAGTACGAGGCATGTGGATGCCCGAACGAGTTTGGGAACAATCGTATATCAGGGATTTATCAGCTGCTGGAATTGAGTATACTATTGTAGACGACTATCATTTTAAGAAATCCGGCTTGCTGGAATCGCAACTGTACGGGCATTATCTTTCTGAAGACGACGGCAATCTGCTGAATATCTTCCCCGGCTCCGAAAGACTGCGATACTATATTCCTTTTGCCGATCCGCAGCAAACGATAGAATACTGCCGGAAAATATATCAGGCTAATCCCTGCGCGGTTGTCGTTTTTGGCGACGACGGCGAAAAATTCGGAACGTGGCCGGATACAAAAAAGCATGTTTACGATGACGGCTGGCTGAATCGATTTTTCCAGGCTTTTTTGGATAATTCCGATTGGCTTGAAATGACTACCCTGTCCGACTGCGTAAATCAAGTGCGTCCGATTGGTAAAGTTTACCTGTCCGATTGTTCCTATCGAGAAATGACCGAATGGGTGCTCCCGCCGGACAGACAGTTGGAACTGGATCAGGCAAAGCATAGTTTAGACTGCTTATCGGAGGAAGACCGGAATAAGGTCAACGAATTTATCAAAGGCGGTTACTGGCGCAATTTCAAGGTAAAATATCCGGAAACGAATGAAATGTACTCTCGTATGCTTCAAATCAGTAAACGACTGCAACAGGTTAAAGATTCTGACATAGTAGACAAATCGCCCCAGGCGGCAGAACTGCTTTCCAATGCGGAAAAGGAATTATATAAAGGTCAATGCAATTGCAGCTACTGGCACGGGGCTTTCGGAGGGTGCTATCTGCCGCATTTAAGAAACGCCGTGTACGGAAATTTAATTCGTTCTGAAAATCTGCTCAATCAGCTGGAACGGTCTTTATTTGAGCATAATACCGACAAATGCGAAGCCTGGATCGAAGCGGATTCCTGCGATTACAATCTCGATGGACAGTCGGAAATATGCTTGACAAACGATCAGCTTGCGTTGTACATCGAACCGGATCAAGGCGGACGAATGTACGAGTTAGACGTTCGTTCCATCTGCCATAATTTATTGGCGACCCTGGCCCGGCGTCCGGAGGCGTATCATAAAAAAGTGGCGGCGGGAAGAAATAATAATCAGGATAATTGCGCCAGCATACACGATAGAGTGGTCTTCAAGCAGGAGGGGCTGGAAAATCGCCTCCAGTACGATCTGTACGAAAGAAAGAGCTTTGTAGATTTGTTTTTTGCGCCCGATGCGGACTTGCAAAAATTCGTCGAAATGCGGGACAACGTACTTCAGGGCGATTTCTACAACAGCACTTGGCAAGCGGTAATCCGCCGTAATCCCGGACGGATTCAGGTTAAAATGTCGCGTGAAGGCATGGCTTGCGGTCATAACATAAAAATTACCAAGGGGATAACTCTTAACGCCGGCAGCAGTATAATAGAAGCCGCTTATTTGCTGGAGAATTTACCTGCGCAACCGCTTCATTTTGGTCTGGAGTTGAACTTTGCCGGCATGCCCGCCAATTGCGACGACCGCTTCTTTTACGACCAGCAAGGCGAAAAAATCGATCAGCTGGGAGCTGTGATGGACATAAATAACGATTCCAATTTTTTAGGTTTGGCGGACGAATGGCTGGGATTAAATGTCGGAATTTTAGTGGATCAGCCGACCCGATTTTGGACGTTGCCTATTCAAACGGTCAGTAATTCGGAGGGCGGTTTTGAGCTGGTTCATCAGTCTGTTTGCGTCGTTCCTAACTGGGAAGTTGTACCCGATGTCAACGGAAAATGGGTCATGACGATGAAGATCGATATCGGCACTTCCGCGAAATGAACATTTAATCATCAAAGGTTAAATTGCAGGATAACTATACTAAAACTATATGATTTTTCCTGCCGACGCCGTTTTGATTTAGCCCTCCTACAAAGGAATTTCCGTTTGGAGTACGGGAGCTTACTCCCGAACTCAAAAAGGGAGTTTGATTCCGTTCTTAACCGCGCGGCGATTGAACCGATTTGGAATAAACACCGAATACCACTTGTCTCCAACCCCGTTATAGAGGGTTCCCGTTTTGTAGAACGCCGCATTCTGCCCATCGCACGGGAACGAAACGAGAGGAAACAACGTGACGCGGTATTCAAAAATCAACCGAGCGAATATCAAGGGGATGTGATTAAATAATATACTAATATCCAGTATATTAATATATTCCATATACAATAGTTTGACATTTGTTATCCTGTGAATACGAAATCCCCTTTTCAATAAAAGGACCGCCGTTTTTCAGAATCGCAACGTAACTGTTGCAATTCAGATTGAATAATTCGGAGTCGGTTAGCTTCGCTTGATACCAATCACCATCGAGAAAATAATTGTTTAAATCACTGGACATTTGTTTTCCATCCGGATCGCGGGAAAGGACAAGCCATTTATCGGCGGGGATAGGCTTGTTAACTACCGGTTCCTCATAAGTAACGTACAACGGTTGTTTAAGCGGTTGTTTATGTTCTCGTCCACTGATCAGACGTTCATATTCAAAAACACGGGATTTTTCGCCGGAAGCAACGGGAATCAACGGCGTTTTCTGCCCTGCTTTTATATCATTCGCTTTCCACAGCTTGCCGTTTTTATCGCGAACGTAAAGGAGAAAGACATCTTGTCCGAGTCCGTTTACCGCAGCGGGCGCAGAGGAATCAAAATCAAAGCTCATTTTCAGACGCGTTATTTCCGTCTTGCGTATACTGAAATACGTTGGAGTACGGGGAATAATCCAGGAGGAAGACAGCTCCTGTTGTTGCGTCCATGTTGTTTTTATGTTCCCGCTTTGATCGAGACCGCTGTGTATTTCCGAATTACAATCAAAGACTATATGTCGGGCGGTAGTTCGGGCGTAATATCCAACGCAGGCAATCGTTGAAGCCTGTCCCTGCCGCTGATCCAGATAGGTGGTTGTACAAATTCGACGCGTAGTTTGGAATCCGTCCGCTAAAATACTGTAGACGAGTATTCCCCCCGCAAAAATAAACGATAACAGCGGTACGGTAACCAGCAGCAAGATTCGTCTGTTTTTGCGAGTTAGAATAAATACGTTTACCGGTCCAGCTAAAATGGCAAACAGAATTATCGCCAGCGCAATTCCCCGTCGGGGAATATCGATATTATCTATAACGGGAAATTCCTGGAAGGATTGCTCGCGGGATTTAGAGCGAAACCATAAATTCGAGTTGCTCCGATTAGATATATTCATAAAAG
>CAYZMZ010000387.1:0-3619 GCA_964479655.1 uncultured Planctomycetaceae bacterium | reverse complement strand
GCAACCGGCGGTAGCCGAACCGCCTCCCCGGCACGGGGTCGCGCCTTCCCGTAAAATTGTAAAAAATAATAATGCGGAATTCTAAAATCACCTCGTAATCCACCTCGAGGTATTCCTCTTAAAAAACTGTCTAAACTCCATTCAATGTCAGCATATATTTCATTTAAATCCAATAATTAGCATGAAATATCAAAACCTATCACACTGAAAAATTATTTTGAAAATACTTTGAAGAATTTGCTGTCCTAAAATGTCGTATAAAATTGATGTTATTGAGAATTATTATTGATTATAATAACGCATTGCATATATCAAAGAAGTACCGAATCTCCGATTTGTTTTGGAATTATTGAATTGATTTGAGCCATTGAACATACCATTTCTGTAAAAAAACGAATCTAAAACTTTGAAAATTAAGTGTCCTAATTTGTCGTATTTTGATGTATGTTTGCGAAGAAATTTTAAAACTTCTGAAAAAGTACTTGACAGTGTGAAAATTTTATGGTATAATATAACGAAAAGTGTATATCTATATTGAGATATATCTCGCTTAAATTTGCATAATATCCAGTATGCGTTGGAAGAAACGCGCTACGGAAGTCCGCTTCCATTTTGTATACACAAATAAAATAATTGATAATTTGCATAGAATAAGGATGAATACGATGAAAACAACGAATTGTGTTAATTTGCGAAAAAATGACAGCTTGGCAGAAATACTAAATTCATTTTTGCGGACTTTCATGTTGTTTGCCATCATTACGGTTCTGGTCAATTCCGCTTGGGCTGAGGTTGTTGTTGATTCGACGGCGGGCACGATTACCGGTGATGGTGAGTACGGTACTGCTATCGCCCTGACTACAAACACTACAGTTACGCCCACTTCAGAAGGCACAATCACTCTAAAGGATGTCGTATCTGGTGCTTATAACCTGACGTTGGCCTCCGACAATCTAACACTTTCAGCCGCAAACACCTATTCAGGCGGAACGACGGTCAATGGCGGTCAATTAACCTTGAATGCGGCAAACGCGATTAAAGGTGCTCTCACCGCCAATACGGGAACGAAGGTTAGCCTGACCCAGGGCAACGCCACGGATTCGTTAACTTCCATCACTCTCGACGGTGCCGAGATGTCGGCCGATATGCCCACCGGAAGCTATACGAACGCAGCCTGCGACATCGTTCTCAATAATGGCGCGAAATTATCCAATACGACGGAGCGCAATAATACTTACGGAAACTATTTTTTTTCCAATAACGGTAAAAAGATTACCGTCGGTGGAACAGGGCAATCGATTATTTCTGCCGCCGTACAGATGAGTGGAACACATGATTTCGACGTGGCAGATACCGCTTCCCTATTGGTTTCCGGGCGACTGGGAAATCCGGAGGGCAGTGCTTGGGGTTATGTGAACAAAACCGGTTCTGGAACGATGACCATTACGAACACCGGAAACGGAATAGGCGGAATGACGATCACAGGCGGAAAAGTTGTTTTGCAGAATGCCACATCAGGATTTTATAACACTGGTATCACTATAAAGAGTGGAACCACGCTGGAAGTAAATGCATCGAAAGCACTGACCTATGAAAAAGCACTGGCGGGCGATGCGAACGGTTCGTTTGTTAAGTCCGGCGTAGGCTCACTTGAATTAAAGGGCACGACGATCTCGTACGCAGGCACTACGACGATTGACGGTGGATCGTTGAAGTTCCTAAAGACAGGAACCGGGAGCCTGAATCTGTATTCCAGCGAATTTAAAATCAATAACGGGACAACTCTCCAATTCAACAAGGATACGGTATCAACAACCAATAACCAAATCTGGTTTCAGGCGACCAATGGGAATAAATTTACGTTCGACACCAACGGCGGCGGAACGATCGATACCGGATCAGGATTGAATTTGGTTCTAAATAAAGCGACGACTTTTACCACCAGCGGAGGTGCGAAGAATCTAATTACCGGTACCAGCGGGTTCAACATCAACACAAATGCCGGGATTACGTTTAACGTCGTTAAGGGAACCGATGCGGGAGGTGTTGACCTCGATGTTTCAGCGACCTTGTGGAATAATAAAAGCCCCGTTACCAAAACCGGCGATGGAACGATGATTCTGTCCGGTAACAATACGTTCACCAAAGATGTTACCATATCTGCAGGTGTCTTGCAAATCACTAATTCCAGTGCTTTGGGAACGGGAACCAAGAAGATCAATATCAACAATGGAACCGCCGGTAAATGTCGGCTTATTTTGGATGCGGGTACCGGAAATTCTATCAGTCTGCCCAATACATTTACCTATAATTTAAGTTATGCGGGAGGTAATGGCGTTATTTGCAACCTGTCAGGCGATAATACGATTGCGGGTAAAATAAATCTGACTTCCGGCGGAGGAGATTCCCGCATTCGGGTCGATGGTGGAAAACTGACTATCAGTGCTTCACTGGCCGGAACGGTCAATGGTACTCGTACGGTGTACCTTGATGGTAACGAGGTTGGAGTAGGTGTTTTTTCGGGTGCTATTACGGATACGAATACCGCACAATTCACTGCCGTTACCAAAGAGGGCGCGAATACATGGACGCTGTCTGGTAATAACACGTATTCTGGTGCCACGAAAATTAATGCGGGAAAATTGGTTTTCGAGAATACAATCCCTGTCAACTCGGCAATTACTGTCAATACGGGAGCCACTGCGGAATTTAACATCACAGGTACCAACACCTATGGTAAAGCAATTTCCGGCGCGGGCGCGGTGGTAAAATCCGGCTCCGGTACGCTGACGCTCTCTGCTGCGAACACGTACTCCGGCGGAACAACGGTCAACGGAGGAACGCTAACGTACTTATCCGGTTCAAGCGGAATTGGAACGATGACAATCAACAATAATTCGACAAGTGCTACAACCGTAAATGTCAATATCAATTCCGGTGCGACCTATACCGTTGATTCCGAGAAATCTATTACATTCAATGCAACTAATTACAGCAGTAGAGCGAATATGACGGTTGCTGGTACGGTTGTCAATAACGGCACGTTGTCCGTAGGACGGTGTGGAACGCTGACGTTAAATAACGGAGCTAGTTGGACGCAAAGCGGGAGTATGACCGTTTCTGGTAACGGCGGGACGTACGGAACTCTGAATATTAATTCTGGCGCGATTTTGGATTATACGGGTACTGCGTTAATTACCGTCCAAGGAGCCGATAATAATATAGGAAATGGAATTTTGAATATTGCGGGAACATTGAAAACAACGGCCGGAATCAAAAGTGCGAGAACCGCTTCTACCAGTACCGGACAGGGGCAGATCAATCTCAACGGCGGAACGATTCAGCTACAGGCAGATAATATCGACTTGGTTCCTGCGGATTCATTCCAAACGGTCGTTACAATTCAAGCCAATGGCGGAACCATCGATACGAACGGATACGATGGCTCGATTAGCCATGCGATTACCGGTACAGGGAATTTTACCAAAACGGGCTCGGGTACACTGACGCTCTCTGGAACCAGCAACTACACCGGTACCACGACCGTTACCGCCGGTACGTTAGTAGCGGGCAGTGCTTCGGCGTTGGGCAGTACCACCAAGCTAACGGTGGCATCAGG
>CAYZMZ010000386.1:0-3624 GCA_964479655.1 uncultured Planctomycetaceae bacterium | reverse complement strand
GAGCACAAGCCGGAGCGGCTTCTACAGCGGGAGCACAAGCGGGAGCACAAGCCGGAGCACAAGCCGGTTTGCAAGCGCGGAACTTGGCGAAAGGTTTGCAGCAGAACTTACGGCAGGGTTTGCAAGCGGGCTTGCAAGCCGGTTCACAAGCGGCAACAGCCGGAGCACAAGCCGGAGCGGCTTCTACAGCGGGAGCACAAGCGGGAGCACAAGCCGGTTTGCAGCAGGGTTTGCAAGGACGGCAGGCCTTAGCCTTGGCGCATAAAGCGCGAATTTTGGCGAAAGGCTGGCAGCAGGGTTTGCAAGCCGGGGCACATGCCGGGGCGCAAGCCGGAGCAGCGGGTTCACAAGCAGCAACAGCCGGTTCGCAAGCAGCGGCAGCCGGAGCGCAAGCAGCAGCAACAGCTGTATCAGCGGCAGCCGGAGCAGCAGCTTCTTCAGCAAAGGAAACAGCACTGTAAGATACTAAAGCCAAAGCAATCATGGCTACAACGAAACGTTTCATAATGTACATTCCTCCAAAAATACTAAAACACAAATAAAATTTCCGAACACTGGCTCTTGGGCCAATAACATGACACGATAAACCCTGTTTGATTTTACCCGTGTCAACTTGATGGTAAGGTACCAAAAATACAATTCTGAAAACTCTCCAGAGTTACCTAACCAGTTTGCCCGTTTTACGATTGCATGATCGTTTTACCGGTTTGAAAACTTTTTACTTTGCTTTCGCAAATTACTCAGTTTTCATTTTTACCATTATTGCAACGGTTTGGCTTTCTGTCAAGTACTTAGATGGGAAAAAAGTGAAAAATATACAAAATTTTCCGATTTTGTAAAATTTTTTGTTTGGGTAATCTGCAAATTTTCCGATTTTTGCCGATTCCCCAGAACCATCAACTTTTTTCTTTAATCTATTTTTGCCTCATTTCTTGCTATGATTTCTCATTGCGTTTTTGAAATGACTTTCTTATTATACATCATTTTTTGAATCCGGTGGCAAAATTTTTGAAAAACTTTCGATTTTTTACGAAAATTTGAATTTATAACAATAATTCTGATTATTCATGTACTTTTTGGGAGGATTTCTGACTACTTTTATTTGTATTTATTCAGAAATACCTCGTGTTTTCCAGTCTTTTTTCAGTATATTGACAAATTCAACCTGTTTTATATTGTCTCCACCTGAATTTTCTCGGTTTACATTTTCATAAACCCGCCGTCTTTTTCCGTCCTACTTGATAAAAAGAGGGGTATACTATGACTACGTGATTTTTTCTTTTGACGTTGTTTTGATTTCGTCTTCCAGAATAAAACAACCCTTTGTTTTATTGATTGGGGCGAAATGAAACGACTGGAGTTTGTTATTTAAACCGGAATAAGTCAAGTGGAAACAGTATAGTTCTTTTTATGGAATGAAATTTAAACGGTTCTGATGGAAATAAATCTCATGGTTTCAGTAATAATTATACCAACCAATTCAAGGCTTACCTCACAACGTTTTTTTCGGTTTGCGATAGATACAAAATTTAATTATTATCGCTTAATATTGCGGATTTTTTTCTTAGTATAAAATCTACTTCCGATAATACGTGGAAGGTAAACTGCGCGAATCTATTATCCTTAATTTTCGGCAGCTAAAAATCGTTCCGCATCTAAGGCTGCCATAGCTCCTGTACCGGAGGAGGTAATTGCCTGTCTGTAGTAGTCGTCAGCGCAGTCGCCTGCTGCAAAAACTCCCGCAACACTGGTATTAGTTCGATGCGCAACTGTTAGCTGAACGTATTTTTTTTCTGTTAAAGCGATTTTGCCCTGTAAAAAGGCGGTATTGGGAGTATGCCCAATCGCGCAAAAAGTACCGGCGCATTCAATTTTGAGCTCGGGTTCTCCAATTGTACTTTCCAATCGGACGGCAGTCAAACCGTTTGAATCATCCCCAAGAAATTCAACGGGAATCCGACAAAACAGGATTTCAATTTTCGGGTTTTTAGCCGCCTTTTCAGCCATGAATTTAGAGGCTCTAAATTCGTTTCTTCTATGAACCAGATATACTTTGGAGGCGAAGTTGGTCAGATACTCGGCTTCTTCGATAGCACTGTCCCCTCCTCCGACGACAACTAAAGGCTTATTTCTGAATCGGGGTAACGCGCCATCGCAGACCGCGCAGGCACTGATTCCGCAGTTTTTATAGAGCGATTCGGAGGGCAATCCCAGCCAGTTGGCTCTAGCTCCGGTGGCGACGATAATCGTTTGAGAAAAATAATGCGCTCCGTCGCTGTCAATCAGTTCAAAAGGACGATTGTTCAGTTTTACTTCAACAATTTCTGATGAAATGACGCGAGTTCCGAAATTGGACGCCTGCTGACGAATTAATTCGACCAGTTCAGGTCCTGTCAGCGAAGCTCCCGGCTTATGTTCAGGCAGCATAAATGAGCGATCTTCACCGATAGCCGATTTCAAATAGCCGCCGACATCGCCGGAGGGGAATCCGGGATAGTTTTCGATTTCCGTGGTTGTATAAAGCTGTCCCATGGGAAGATTATTTGCCAGGCGATTTTCTTCTGAATAAGAGCCTTCAAATACAACGGGGGATAAATTTGCGCGTGCGGCATAGATTGCGGCTGACCAAGCGGCGGGACCGCTACCGATTATAATTACTTTTTCCGGGGTTGATTCAGACATGGAGCTATTCCTTACTATTGTTGTTTATGGTACAATATGGATGTTATACGGGTTACCTGAGTTTATCCTTTATAACGTTTTATACTATGACCACCCGATTTTTCCTTCGACGCCGATTTGATTTCTCCCCTAAATAAAAATAAACTTTGTTTTACTGATTGGGGCGAAATGAAACGGCTTAGTGCAGGACGGTATAGTCCTGAAATTTTCAAGTGGAACTAGTACAACTTCACAATACTGGATATATTTTAGATGGTTTGTAAAGTATAACGACTGTTTGGAAACGTTCCAAACGCTAAAAACTCACGTAGGAATAGTATACAACGAAATGGCAATCCCTGCAATGGGTGCTTGACTGTATAATAATGTGTGCTTGACCGTATGATTGGATATATTATGGATAAAACATTTAAGATAATTGGAATGCACTGCGCTGGCTGCGCCGGGAGATTGGAATCAGCGGTTTCTCAACTAACGGAATTAAAGTCGGCTCAGGTGAATTTACTAACCAACCAGCTGATAGTAGAATGGGATAATAATCAATATTCTCCTGACGTAATTGACGAATTGGTTATTCAGACGGTAGAAAAGGCGGGATTTAGCGTCGATATTCCCTCGTTGATGGTCGATTCGGCTTGGGAAGAACCGACGGAATCCGATTCGGCAGTATCTCCGTCGGTCGATTCAACGGGGAATGGGGGCTTATTCTGGTCGATTTTATCCCTGATTGGTTTGATGTATATTTCTATGGGGGCGATGTTTTGCCTTCCTTTGCCGGGTTGGTTAGTCATACCGTGGGTAAACGGCTGGATTCAATTTCATTTTTTATTACCGATTCTGTATTTTAATCGCGGATTTTTTACCAGCGGATTTCGCGCTTTATGGGCGAAAAATCCCAATATGGATACTTTAATCGCGTTGGGAGCAACGGCGTCTATAATA
>CAYZMZ010000385.1:1377-3632 GCA_964479655.1 uncultured Planctomycetaceae bacterium | reverse complement strand
CGCGCCGGGCTTGGGAACATAGAGTATTTTTTCTACCTGCCATGTTTCGCCTACATCAACCGGATTTTCAGGAAACGGAACGGTAAGCTGAACCGGATTGAGCAATTGCAGCTCGGTTTGCGGAAAAAAATCTTTCCGTTTAATTACGTCGCCCCGGGCGTCTAATTCTATTTCAGCCAACGGAACGTTGATCATAGAAGCGATTCGTTCGTAACCGGAGGACGGCTTTTCTCCCGTGCGGCTATCAAATCCGATTCGGGATTTCCCCGTCATATTTTGCCATAGATTAACCCACGCGACCGAATTTTCGATTACTGCTGAACCGTCTGGATTGTTTTGCTTGACAGTCCAAATTTTTTCCGATTCGCTATAGGTTTGCGTATCGATAGTTGTTTCTTTCATGGTAGTACAGTTGTTTGCTCTATGAACAACCGTCCATCGCAGAGGAACGTTTTTATCGAATTTATAGCGCAGTAAAATCGGTTTATCCTGACAGAAGCCGGTAACCGAAATCAGAAGTAAACAGAATAACAGTATAGATTGAATTATTTTCATGCTTATTTATATACGGGAATTTATATACAGGCGATTATATTATAACCAAGTATATTGGTTCCACTTGAAATTTCCCGGTTTAAATAATAAACCGTAACCGTTTCATTTCGCCTTTATCCGTAACACGGGGAGGAAATTTCTTCGGCGGCGAAATCAAAACGGCATCAAAAGGAAAAATTAAGTAGTCTTAGTATAAATTTTCCCCTTATTTTCCGGACGGTACTGAAAAAAAGGCGTAATTAAAAAATCGAGGTGCTGATACTTCGCATAATCCACCGATTTAAGTCCGAATACATAACGCGGTTTGTATCGGTTTCGGCAGAATAATCCTTGAATTGAATATTGATTCCTGCGTTGTTGAACATATCAATATCTTCCTTGAGCAAGGCAGCCGGATAGCCTTCCGGATTAGCGGGAATACCCACAAAATAGCTTTGTTTTTTCTGCAGTTTAAACTGACGGAACATAACATGAAATCGGGGAACCGGACCGTTAAACGAAGCGGCACCGGCAAATAAATCGGGACGGGATAAAGCTAACGCCATGGCAGCCGTACCGCCGGACTGTATACCGGCAATAAAAATTCTGCGTGAATGAATGTTCATGCTGCCGCGAACCTGATTTATCGTTTCCAAAACCCGCAGTTCTATTTCATGAAGTTGATGAATCGGCCAGGCGATTGTTTTATTTACCGAAAATCCGGCTGGCGCGGCACAGACGTAATTCCGCAAGCTGATTTTGGGGATAATTTTAAGTAATTCCTGCTCCGTACTGTCTTGAGAATGAAGCCAAACCAAAAGCGGATACCGATAACTGCACAAATAATCCAACGGCGTAAATACCGACAGCCCGTAGGCTGTTTTCATTTGGATTTGCTTCGGAACAACCGGGGTAACTCCAACAGGCAAACCGTTAGCGCTGCCATCGAACAGGTAATCAAAGGACATTTGTTCGGGCGTTTCGCGATCTCGGCTTTTCGGTTCCATGGGATTATTCATGATGACTAAATCGTACTCTTTTTTTATCGTTAAACTTTAACGACAAAAAATTTAAAAAAAGTGAAAAATCTCCATTTTTTCAAAAGATCGGGGGAATTTTTACCCGGATTATCAGAAAAACCCTACCCAGGAGAATCAAGCTGATACCGCTTTCTTCGCTTTTATCGGACGTTCAGAATTTAAGGAGAATAGTTTTTATTATAACTGCGTCATTGTTTTTCTCTCGACGTCGTTTTGTTTTCCGCCTCCGTGAATTGAATATACTGCTTCCATTTGAGTTTTTCCGGTTTATATTTTCATAAACCAGTCATAGTATAAATCCCTGTTTTATTGAGGAAATCAGGATAAAACGGCTTAATACAAATCAGGAGTATTCAAGTAGAACCTGAATACTCCGAACGCCATTCGACAAGATTCACCTCGTTTCAGTCCCGCCGACTCCAAAATTTTTCCCCATCTGGCATTTTTTCGCTGGGCGGCTATTTGTCCTGACGAAACGGCTATTTATTCCGCCGGACGGCTATTTATCTATCAATACGGCTATTCATTCGGCAGGAATAACCGTAATTCCTTCCTCTGTAACGTGAAATCCGCGTTTTAAGTCTTCTTGAATATCAAATCCTATTTCTGTACCCGGCGGAATTTTTACGCCTCGATCGACAATACAACGCCGGATTTTAGCCGACCTGCCGATTACCGATT
>CAYZMZ010000385.1:0-1367 GCA_964479655.1 uncultured Planctomycetaceae bacterium | reverse complement strand
GGGCGAAGCTGTTGATTCTAACTGAATGTCCCAAAACGCTGTGATTGACCACGCCGCCGGAAATAATAACGCCCTGTCCGACGATACTATCGGTGGCGCGTCCTTGACGTTCGATTTCGGAAAACACGAATTTGGCAGGCGGTAAATCCGGGTGATACGTTCGTATCGGCCAGGAACTATCGTACAGATTCAATTCCGGCTCGACGGCAATCAAATCCATGTTAGCGTCGTAATAAGAGCTGATTTTGCCCACATCTCGCCAGTAGGCTTTGTTGTTTTGGGAAGAACAGTAAGTTCGACTGTCCGATTCAATAGAATCACCCAATTCTTTTTGATTTACAAACTCATAGGCAAAAACGCGGCTGGTTTCGATGGATTCAGGAATTATATTACCTCCGAAATCGCGTCGGCTATCCAATCGGTTGGCGTCGCGGCAGAGTTGTTCAAAAAGAAATCGGGCGGAAAAGACGTAAATTCCCATCGAAGCCAAGCAGTATTCGCTTTGTCCAGGAATCGGAGTAGGAACTAACGGTTTTTCCTGAAATCCGCGTACCTGACCGGTCGTATCAATTTCCATAACGCCAAAAGTCCCGGCGGCATCGCAACAAGGAACCGTCATAGCAGCGACGGTAATATCCGCCTCGGTTTCTATATGACGGCGAACCAGTTGTTGATAATCCATTTTATAAATATGATCGCCCGCTAAAATCACGATATATTCAGGTTTTTCCTTCTCTATTCCGTAGATATTTTGATAAACGGCGTCGGCGGTTCCTTGATACCAGTTGTTATCGATTCTTTGCTGAGGCGGAACAACGTCGATAAATTCGCCCAGTTCGCGGCAAAAATATCGTTGCCAGCCGCAGTTGATATGTCGATCCAAACTCATCGCCTTGTATTGTGTTAAAACGTGAATTTTGCGTAAATTGCTATTCAGGCAGTTGGACAAAGTAAAATCGATAATACGATATACGCCGCCAAAGGGAACGGCGGGCTTGGCTCGTTCGCGGGTAAGCGGGTCTAATCGAGAGCCTTTTCCTCCGGCAAGAATAACGGCGGAGGTTTTACGGCGGAGAATTTGAACGATTTGGGAATCAGTCAGACTTTTCATCTTGGGGGAAATCCTTTGCTGGAAAATACCTTCAATCAACGGAATCTACTGATTATTATAAGTGAACGGGCTATAGGAAACGAAAACTACTTGTCCCTCGCTTTCCCGATTCAGACGAAGTAAACCGGCTGGAATACAACGATATACGTCGGGGAAATTTCAAGCGGTAGCAGTATAAAATTCTATCCTAGGCATAATCCAACCGGAAGCGATTCTCCAAAAACCTCGCTTTGTTGCTGAGAATCCAACGTTCCTC
>CAYZMZ010000384.1:0-3632 GCA_964479655.1 uncultured Planctomycetaceae bacterium | reverse complement strand
GGCGTTACGATTATTTATACTATGACTACGTGATTTTTTCTTCTTGACGTCGTTTTGATTTCGCCGCCAGAATCAAAGAACCCCTTATTTTACCAATTAAGGCGAAATGAAACGACTGATGTTTGTTATGCAAACCGGCGGTAGGTTAAGAGCATACCTTATATCAAAAAAACTCAAACGCCTGTATTTATCAGACGTTTGAGCTGTTTTGATGAATGTTTAGATACCAACGATTCTGTTAAAATTATATCCGTTTCTCTTTTTATAACATTTGACTATCGTTGTGTTCTATTCACGGCGGCGGATTTCCATCCTGTGGTTCCCTCAGACGCGCTGCGGGAAGTAACCGGAGCTAAAACCGGAGCGTAGGTTGCACCTGCGTTGTTGTTGACAACCTGCGTGCTAACTACTTCGTCCGATACAATTACGGCTCCCGGAGGCAGCTGGCGCATTACGTCAGCAGGAACCTGAACGGTACTGCCCGACTGCGTCGGAACGGCGTAGGTTCGTTCTGCACTGGGTTTGTTATTGGAAACAGACTGAGTGTACTGAACCTGCTGAATCCCGTTGTTGCTTTGAACTTTATTGTTGTTTTGAGCATAAGACGTTCTGTATACCTGTTGAGTGGGACGCATGGACGCCTGATGATTCTGGTTGCAATTCCGGCAGCTGGAAGTATTGATAGCCGGAGTCGGTGTTGTAGCGGGAGTCGGTTGAATTAAGCGAGGCGAGCCGGGCATAACCGTACCGTTGGGAGCGGCGGAAT
Source organism: uncultured Planctomycetaceae bacterium (assembly GCA_964479655.1). GTDB lineage: Bacteria > Planctomycetota > Planctomycetia > Pirellulales > Thermoguttaceae > RUG11551. The sequence goes on along the minus strand of CAYZMZ010000384.1, from coordinate 2,866 downwards.
CCATGATAACGTTTCCTTCAACCATCGTTCCATCTCCCACGAAGCCGGCGTCGCCGTAAGCAACATTGTTATTGCCGCAACCGCAGCTGGAACAGCCAACCGAACCGCGACACGCAGTCGCTCCGCAAGCTCGACCGCTGCAAGGACCAGCGTAGCTGTTAAAACAGCATGGATCGCAGGCAGCTGGCGGATCGCTCCAGTCGCCCCAGTAAACCTGGCTGCAACCGGTATTCGGCCAATGACCCGCCGCGCACATCCAAAGATTTTCCACAACGCGGAACGGAATGGCGATTATTCCCAGTAACGGGCACGGATAACACGGTGCAAAGCACGGACTACCGCAATAATTGGGCGGACAAACCGGACCGCAAACCGGACCAGCCGTTGCGCAGGAACCGCATGTTCCGCAACTTCCGCAATCCCCGCCGCTGAACAGTTCGCTCGACGTAGCCGCTGTTGCAGGGCAACTTTCAGGAACGTAGCCGCCGCCAATATAACCGCCGCCGTAACCGTAGCCAAAAGGACCGCAAGGTGCACAGCAGCACCCTGTCAATATCGACGCGATTGAAAGAATCGCTACAAAGGAAATGAATCGCTTCATCATGGAAAACCTCTCTTGTTGGGTTGAACGTTTATACTATGACTACTTGATTTTTTCTGATGACGCCGTTTTGATTTCGCCGACGAAGGAATAAAACTCTCCGTTTTATGGATTAAGGCGAAATGAAACGGCTGATTTATGATAATACAAGTCAGAAAATTTCAAGTTGAATCAGTTTAACGCGTTCAATAAACGGATTAATAATTCTACTTGGTTTAATTCATCCTCATTGACAGAGGAATCAATAGTATTTATCGTCCGCTTAATCGGAAAAATTGAATAAATCGTTAAAAAAGAAATAAAAGTTACAGATTACCTATTTTAAATAAAGACAAGGGGAACGATTACCTTGTCATTTGCGAATTTCAGACTATAATATATGGGCTACGATATATAGGACTACGACAGATAGAAATCGTGCTTTCCCGAACTGAAGTCCGATCAGAAAGCGGTTCTCCGTCACTATCAGGCGGAACAGAGACAAAAAAACGTGCGGCATACCGCTGTTTTCCGTGGATTTCGCTGAATTTTCGTTATTATTTCAGGAAAAATCAGATAAAAACGCATGAAAGTAGTCGGAAAAGATCAAATTATGAAAACATTAATTACGTTAGCCGTTTATAATGAGCGGGAAAATTTACCAGAATTGTTGACAGAAATACTTTCGGTTGTACCGGAAGGTGATATATTGATTGTTGACGACAATTCTCCGGACGGAACGGGAGTTTGGGCGGAAGAGTTTTCGCAAATCCATGCTAGAGTTAAGGTTATGCACCGTTCTGGCAAGCTCGGATTAGGTTCTGCAGTAATCGATGCGATGAAATTCGCCATCGAAAACGGCTACGATTTTATGGTCAACATGGATGCGGATTTCAGTCATCAGCCAAGTTATTTACCCCAGATGCTTCAAACGATGTATCAATCGGATTCCAGCGTCGCGGTTGTAATCGGTTCTCGCTACGTTTCCGGGGGCGGAGTGCAGGGTTGGCCTGTTGTCCGCCGATTAATGAGTCGGGGCGTGAACGCATACGCGCGATTTATGCTGGGATTGCCGGTTCGGGATACCAGCGGGTCGTTTCGCTGTTATCGGGTTGAAATCCTCAAACAGCTGGATTTTAGCCAGATACAATCGCGGGGATATTCGTTTTTTGAAGAAGTGCTTTGGCATATTAAGCGTTGCTGCGATAAAATCTACGGTAAAAGTTCGCCGCATTTTATCGAAATACCGATTCTTTTTATCGATAGAGTTCGCGGAAAATCCAAAATCAATAAATACGAAGCGATCAATGCGTTGCGGATTTTGTTTTTACAGGGAGTTGTCAATTGGCTAGGTGCAAGTCTGTATACGTTGTGCAATCGCGCCATGCAGACGGCGACGATCGTCTACACGATAATACTGATCGTTCTTTTGGTCAGTCCGGATCCCTATTTTTTGTTGCACGGCGTCCCGGACCCGCATACGGAAGCCAGCAAATTCCCGACTTTTACGCATAGCTGTGTTTTTATTTTACTCGGTTTGATGTGGGAAATATCGTATTTTCGATTCTTAAGCACAAAAAGTACAGATATTTGCCAAAATACGACAGATTCAGAATCGTTAAAGCCGCGACGTCGATGGCCGATTCCCGCTAAATGGACGGCATGGATAATCATTTTAATTTTTTCCGCTTTCTTTGAAGCGGTTCAGATTTTTATCCCTTCCCGAACGTTTGATTATTTAGACGTTTTACAAAACGTAACGGGTTGTTTAACGGGACTGGTAACCATGTGGATTTTATGGGATGCGTGGTTATTTGTTCTGAACTGTTTTGTTCGGCTTATCAAGCGGTTGTAGGCTGGAATCGGAACGCAAAGGAGCGTCAGCAGAGGTCGTTGCGTCCGAGAGCGTAAATCCCGCCGTGAATGTTTCTGCGCGCCTTTCGGGGATTATTTCTATTTTACGGAAACGGGTACGCAGTTGGCGGCTTTTCGTTACTGTTCTGTTTGGGACGGAGGTATGCTGAATCCCGAACGAACGGTAAACGCCAGCAAAGGAACCAGCAGGAATCGCAACATCGCCCCGATAAACAATACCATCGCAAAGAACGATAGTCCGTAACAAGAAAAGACCGCGATATTAATATTACGATGAACAATTATATCGGATAGTCCTCCAGAGAGAATCAGGCTGATAGAATACGCCGCTCCGCCGGCTGCTGAATATAGAGCGAACGTAGCCGGTCGGCAGCCGTTAATTTGAGCTAACGATTGCAGATATTTGGGAGT
>CAYZMZ010000383.1:470-3635 GCA_964479655.1 uncultured Planctomycetaceae bacterium | reverse complement strand
CAACCGCATAGCGGTTGAATATTCATAGCCGTGCGTGAAACACACGGAAAAAAACGACGAAAAAACGTCGTACCAAACCGCTCCCAGAGGGAGCGACGAACGGTAGAACGCCGCGTTTCCCCCCATCGCGATTTTTTCCCCTGAGCAGCCAGCCTTTGGCTGGCTGCTCAGGGGGAAAAATCGCGATGGTCTAGGGGAGTGTATCTCCGTTCCCGCCACTGAAGTGGCGGGTTATGGAGGGGAACATCTTCTCCATAACCCCGGACTTTAGTCCGGGGCTGAACATACCATCACTTTAATCTCCTGCTCGCGCCGCCAGGCGGCGGGCAGAAAATCTAACAGGAATCCCGCCCGTCCGCAACATCCATATTTTTATTATTATGGCGGACGAGGACGACCGTCAATGTATACATCCATTTCTGCTTGTATTCAAAATCAACCCTGATAACCCTAATTACGGCGCAAGCACCTTCATTACGGGCTTGCTGGTATCTTCCTGTAAAAATCCAACTAACTTTACAGAAGCACCGAGCGTTCGTCTTCTTCTCTTGACGGCTTGAATAGGATTTACTCAGTGATTGGCGGAGTTTTTTCTCTATAACAGCAGAAAATCAATCACGGTGTATACTTTTCCCTTCAACATAAATTAAGGAGTACTCAATGAAATTATTAAAATTACTGGTTGTTCCCGCGTTGGCTTTGGTTATGTGCGCCGGTTATTCGTATGCCGATGAGGGCTTGCTGGGACGAATGATGCACGGCAGCGCGTCAGAACAGAAAGCCCCGACGGATAATAACATGCCTCAAACCCAGGCGAATACCGCTGACGCGAATACCGAAAAGGCAAACGAATCGCAACCCGGTATGAACGAGAAGAAAACGTCGGAAGGCGAAACACCCGAAGGCAGAATGAACCGTCGGGAAATGAAAAATAAAGCCTGCGTAAAGGGAATGAAAACCTGCTTGGACCCGGAAGTAGAAGAAATCGAAGAACAGGTTTGGATTTGCCAAACCTGTCCGTGCATGGTAATCGTAAAAAAGGCGGGTAAAGCCTCGCTTCATCACTGCGATAAACCCATGTGTCTGAAAGAAGACGTTAAAAAAGACAAAGAAAAGGAAAAATAAACGGGATAGAACCAGTTTATACCATGGCTACGTGATTTTTTCCTCTTGACATCGGTTTGTTACATAAACCGAAAAAAGTCAAGTGGAAGCAATTTTAGTTCGTTCGGCCGCGAAACTCACCTCGCGGCCGACGGCTAATTTTTCTTACATTTTCGATAAAATTCTGCGAAAATCGAAAAACTGCTCTTCTAAACAACAGGATTATTTGCTATAGTACTATCGTGTTAATAGAAGTAACCGGAATTTCTGTGAAATATTTCAGATTCCTGTAAATATCAGTCAATAAAATAGAATAAACAAAAATAATCGTGTCAAAGAATCATACTACTAAACTGTTTTGTACACTCTCCTTTATCGCGGGGGCGGCTTGCGTTGCTGTTTTTGCGGCGGGCTGTTCGTCAACCGATAAAACCGCCTGTATGGGCGGCGATAATTCCGTTCGTTATTTAGGGGTCGAGGAAGCCGTTCCGGAAGAACAGGTTCAGCCCTATTCGCCCAATATCGGACCGAATGTAGAGCTAACGCCGGGAGAGAATCCGCAAAATATACAAGCGGTCAGTCAGCAACGGCAACAGCGTCTGGAAGAGCGTAAAGATCGTCGTTCGACGGGCTTTGCTTACGTGGGAGATGGGTTGTATTTTGTCTTTGTTCGTCCTTTTGTCAGCTTAACGCAGCCGAAACAGGCAGATCACTCCAGACGAAATTGGATCGGTCAGAAAATCAGCGATGACGTTCCCGGCGTAACGGCTCCGTCTGACAGAATGAAACAAATAGAAGCCCTGGGACAGGCGGCGGGGAAAGTATCGCCCGACAGAGCCGAAAATTATATCGCCGCTTTGACCACCGTAATTAAAGACGATCAGGATTCCAACTGCCGCGCCGTTGCGGTTAAATCGGTAGCCAAGTATAATTTACCGTCTGCAACGTATGCTTTGAATCTGGCAATAGCCGACAAAGCCAAGCACGTTAGAATTACCGCCTGCAACTCGTGGGCAACCAGAACCGATCCCAAACAGGGTGCCGAAACGCTCAATCATTTGCTGCTTATTGAAGACGATAAAGACGTTTCTTTAGCCGCAATTCACGCCTTGCAAGTATGCGGAAACACCGATTCAAGCGAGGCGTTAGGTCGGATGCTGGAAACCTCCGATCCGGCTTTGCAAATTGCCGCGATGAACTCATTGGGGAGTATTCATAACAATCCAAGTCGGGATATAACTCAATGGCGTCAGTATTGTCGAGGCGAGATTCAAGCCCCGATTGAGCAACAAAAGAAATTTTCTATTGCAGAAAAATTGAACATTTGGAAATAAAATAGCGTATACACAATATTGAAGTCCCCGCTAACCTACCTTTGTTGAGCACGATGCCGCCGGTTATGAAAACGCTCCGATTTACCGAACAATTAAAGTACTTTGTCAAACACGCTATTTATTTGGCTGTCCAAACGGAGGCGAAAGCCGTTCTGTTGCTTCTGGACGGCTCTGCCGATTGGAAACGTCTAAAATTACTATTTGAATCAACCTATAAAACCTATCTGGAAGAAACAGGGCAGGTAAGTACGGTTCCCGCTTCATCTTCTGCGGATTCAGGCGAAGCCAAAGAATCGCAGGAAGCGGTTTCAGCTCCGGTTCCCGAATACAAGGTTCCGCATTTGATTGTGGCGGCTAACATGGCGGAAGAATTAGCCGGCGCGGTAGAAGAGGGAATAGAATGTATAGAGCTGGGAATGAGCGGCTATCCGATGAACGAACGTCTGACCCAGGCGTTGCTGGAAGCTGTTTCAGATGAACTTATTCCCACTAAATCGGCGGTCGTTACGCTTTACTGCGGTTTTGGAGCGGACGAAATCGATTCGGTGTCTATTATGCGTCTGGACGAGCATTTTGATCGATTAACCATTCACGATTTACGCTCTTTGGTTACAACGGTTCCGTTGGATATTCTCAAAATTGTTGTGGATATGGCTATCGACATCGGACGAGACGGACGAGAGGGAAAGCCGGTCGGCACGCTGTTTGTTATTGGAGACGTTAGGAA
>CAYZMZ010000383.1:0-460 GCA_964479655.1 uncultured Planctomycetaceae bacterium | reverse complement strand
GGAGCAAAGCCATCCCGCCGGATTCGATCCCGTTCGCGGTTACAAGCGGGAAGAGCGGATTATTACCGACCCGCGTGTTCGGGAGGGACTTAAAGAAGTCGCTCAGTTAGACGGCGCGTTTATCATTTCTCCGCAGGGAATTGTAGAATCCTGCTGCCGAACGATTACCTCGACGGCGCAAAATATCACCCTTTCCAAAGGACTGGGTACCCGGCATTGGGCAGCGGCGGCGATTAGCCGTTCTTGCAAGGCGATTTCCGTTTCGGTCAGTCAGACAAATGGAACCGTCCGAATTTTTCAAAACGGCGAAGTCGTTTTACGAATCGAACAAACCAAACGGCGTCCGGTTATCTGGCGGGAATTTGACTACGAACCTCCGCAATCGTAAAAGAAAAATACTCCAAAACGGCGTCAAAAAAAACGTAGTCATAGTATAACAACCCGAATGGTCTGGAGTTAA
>CAYZMZ010000382.1:0-3635 GCA_964479655.1 uncultured Planctomycetaceae bacterium | reverse complement strand
CGCGCAGACGCCGCAGCCCGGATGATACAGTTATTTGCTCAAAGAGGGAATCAAATTATTGTATTTACCTGTCATAAGGCGATTCGCAACGCTTTTCAGCAACGGGGAATAAACGTCCGCTGTGGTTTTGACGACCCCGGTAAAACAGCGGTAAATTAAACGGGTAATCCGTATAACGTATTGCGATTATTCCCGTTTTGCTTTTCCTTTGGACGATTTTGGGGTTATACCCGTTTTTTTGGGGGAAAAGACTTCTTTTTCTCCCCCCTTGACTAAAAAAAGGATTGTTCTATAATACCTGCACAATAAGCGTTTTACAGCGGATTTATTTGCTGTAAGCGGTATTACGGTGGAAGTAGCTCAGTTGGATAGAGCTCCGGATTGTGGTTCCGGTTGTCGGGAGTTCGAGTCTCCTTTTCCACCCTTTCAACGTTGCAACAGCTTGCAAGTTTTGGTTCTCCCCCGATTTTACGTTTATTTTATAGAATCTGCGTGAATCGTCGTAATCAGCGGGTAGATTAATTTTTTCTGCCCGCTGGTTTTGACGATTGCTGCGGATTTTTTTGTTGCCTGAATTGGATAAATGTGACGTAAACCGTATCGATATTACCGTAAATATTTAGGAGTTCAGTAAGTTTTTTTCGATTGATTTTGCTATTTTTCAATATCTGAATTTGTGAAATCGAAAGTTTCTTGTGGGCTTGCTGGTTCGTCAAGGACGAAACCTGAAATATCCGTAATTTCTTTAGGACTTCCTCCGGGAATATAGTTTCCTGTAAACTTCACGTATTTCTTATTCAAATGACTTTCTGAAGCAATTTTGTACAAGGTTTTATTTTCAAGATGTACAAGAGCGTGAAAGTTTTGTCCATCTCGGTCTATAACATTTATTTTGACGTAACCGGTAGTTTTTCCGTCCTGTTCCTCGTTCCCCATCATTTCAATAACAACGCCGCGAAATTCCATTTCTATAGAAATTTTTTGCTTCGGGGAGAAATCGTTTACCCAGCTTCGGAAAATCGAAAAATGTTTTTGAGGAATACAAATTCGATTGGGAACTGTTGCCGGAACTGGTACCAGAGGAGACCATTTTGCGGATATTTCCAGTTGCATGTCGTCCCAAATATTAATTTTCGAGATAGTATCGCACATGTTTGCGCTGATAACAGGCTTTTCAAAATTTTTTTGAGAAAATTCATCGATCTCGCCCGTAAGAATAGATTCGTTCGCATCGGATAACGCCGACATGAAATGAGTCATGCCGTCCCGGAATAAATTATTCTCCTTTAGCTCGGATAGCTCATCGCTGCGATTTTCGGATTCCTGATTTTGAGGTACCGAGACCGGAATATAAATATTAACTGTAAAACTTCCTCTGGAGGTTTGACCGAATCGGGCATATTTTTGAAGTTCCTGGGTCAGCTTGCTGAAGGCTCTTTTGTGTACAAGTGACGGCTCTTGATAGTCTTTTAACGCAATAGAGCAGACCGAGGTAATCCCATGAAAAAGGTTATTAACACAACCCAATTCAATAGAACCAAATTCAGCGTTTTCCGAGATCATCCGGAAACTCATTTGGTCGACATAAGGAGATTTTAGGCTTAGCAAAACGTCCAAAATACTGCGATTTTCAAAAACGGATAAGCGTTCCGCAACTCCCAGAATAAGTTTGACATAAAACGGATCGTCTTCCCGCTTTGGAATCCAGATTTCTTCGTATTGCAGACTCTCTTCAGGTCGATGGTACAGGATAATATCTTCCCGAGGCGATTGGCGTATTACCCAGCCTTTAAATCGAAGGTACTGTTTTACATTGTATAAAGTAACCTGTTCAGCTATTTTTTGTTCAATATTCATAAGTAAAGTTGTTTCCTTCTGCAAAAACTGGAAGTATGATATTTCTAAGGCTTTCCGGGGTAAAAAGGTTTTTTTGAGGGAAATAGATAGTCTTGTCCAAATTGGTATTTTCCGGCGAGGCTCCTTTTAACGTGTTCCAATACATACATTTTTTCATAATAAGTTGATCTGGAGTTAATTCGAGCCATGTTTGATAGTCTTTTTCTTCCGGCAATACCATCAATAAAATGAGAAAGAAATCCGGTTCGCTACATCTTTCGATATATTTATTGTATTGCTCAACTTTAAGGCTATATCCGATTTTGTCCTTGATTACGGTATAATTCGTTGAAGTCGATTTGAGTTGAATTGAAACGGGAACACGACGAAACGCATCGGGATTTGTAGACCAATTGCCGCAAAAATCAACTTTAACGTCAATTCCCATATTATCAGTTGGCGTTGTAACTCGATTACATCCCGCTCCTAAATGAGCAGTAACCGCTTGTAAATAGGCGTGGCTAAGCTCACTGCGAATCAGATTATAGTTTACGTCCAAATTTTTAGTCATAATCAACAGCTTTTAATTTTATGCAGAAGCAAAATATGTCAATAATTTTTCTATTGTGTTATCGTCTAAACACAGGAGCGTCTGCAACATTCCTTGGATTTTCAATTAAATACATCGTACAAATCAAGTGTATTTTACCATTAATTCAATCGAATATAAGTATCTTTCTCCGAATTTTCAAAAAATTTTTAATAAATAACTGAAAACATAGTAAATAAAGTCTGGGATTAAATGAATGTTTAGCAAAGAATTTAAGAACAGCCGTTTTTGTTGATTTTTGGACTTTTCTGTATAACTTCCCCAATAATTCCATCTTGACAGATTCTGATAAAGTTAGATAATAACGTTTTCACTAAAATAGGAATTAAAACATGCAAATCAGATGTAAAACGTGCGGACAATTATTATATGTGCCTGACAATAGCGACGGGAAAACAATTCGCTGCCCCGCTTGTTTGGAAGAATTTATTTTTAATTCGGCGGATTTTACCGACGAAACAGCGAAACACCCGGCGTTTAACGCGATAGCGGAATCCAAGCCGAGCGGAGAGTCGCTCGAATCGGAAATTTCGGATGCGATGGAGAATGGTCAGTCGGAAAAGACGAATCCCGTGGCGGATACGAAGGAATCGTTTCCCGAATACGCGATGGCAAATTCTTTTGTCCAAACGCGAATTATGAAGCTCCAGCCGCTGAATTTAATCGATGTAATTACAACCTCGGTACGATTGTTCAGACGGTATTTCAACTTGGTTTTATGGTTGGGATTGTTGCTGATTATTGTGAATTTATTGTCCTTGGGTCTAACGTATCAGATCGCTCCTGAGATGATGAATATACAATTTCAGCAGACGGATTCTCTTGCGGAAAAAATTAATCTGATGGTGGAATTTCAGAAAAAAACGCCCATTCAGACGCAAATTTTAGTGTGTTGCGTGCAGTATTTGTCCAGTTTTATTATCTTTTACCTTTTTTTAGGCGGAATGAGAATTTTCTTGGGAATCGGGCGTAGTCAGAAAGTCCGTTTTAGTCTGATTTTTTCGTGCTGGAACGCGATAGGAAGAATTATTCTGGCAATTTTTGCGTTGATTTTTTTGCTTACCGGAATTGTTCTGGCCGCGTCGCTGGCTGTCGGGATTATTCTATCGATAGGAATCGCGCCTTCGATTGCGATGGGACTGGGTTTTGTGGGGTTTTTGAAAAAAGTCTGAGGAAATCAGAAAATTTC
>CAYZMZ010000381.1:3074-3653 GCA_964479655.1 uncultured Planctomycetaceae bacterium | reverse complement strand
GGAACTGACCATGAAGGAAAAAGACGGCGCGAAGGGAATTAAAATTCAGTTGTCCGGTCGTTTGGGCGGCGCTGATATGGCTCGTTGCGAAAAGGCGATTGAGGGTTCAATTCCTCTATCAACTTTGCGTGCGAATATTGATTATGGATTTTGTGAAGCAAAAATTGCTCAAGGGCATATCGGGATACAAGTCTGGATAAACCTTGGCGCTTTCAGTGAGGACAATAACGATGGCAAATATGCCCAAGAGAGTAAAGCATCGAAAGGAACAAAGAAGGCGGCTAAAAGGTGAAGCTACGCGAGGCAATAAAGTCGTTTTTGGCGACTATGGATTGCAGACGTTGCAAGCCGGCTGGGTCAGTGCAGCTACTATAGAAGCTGGCCGTGTTGCCGCCCAACAGTATCTTCGAGGCGAAGGTCGATTGTATGTAAGAATGTTCCCAACAAAGCCTATTTCGAGTACTCCTTTGGAAACTCGTATGGGTAAGGGAAAAGGTAACCCGGAATATTGGGCCGCGGTCGTGAAGCCGGGCACTGTATTGTACGAGATCAGCGGTATTTCCGAGGAAGCCGCGCGGA
>CAYZMZ010000381.1:0-3064 GCA_964479655.1 uncultured Planctomycetaceae bacterium | reverse complement strand
GAACCGGAATACTGGGCAGCCGTTGTAAGACCCGGTACAATTTTATACGAGATTGGCGGGACTACCGAAGAAGCGGCTCGAGTTTGTTTGGCCCGTTTGGCTCACAAAATGCCTGTTGCCGTTCGTATGGTAAAGCGTCGATCAATGTAAGTTTGTTTTAGTCAGATTAAAAATAAATAATTTGATTAACATTACAAATTATTTGAAGTGAGAAATATCATGCAAACGAAAATATCTGAACTTCGTGAAATGAGCGATGAGCAGCTTCAGGCGACCCTTAACGATACCGTTAAGGGCATGTTTCGGCTGAGAATTCAATCTCAAATGGAACGACTGGATACCCCCAGTGAAATGAAAAAACATCGTCGTTTAATTGCGAAAATCAAAACGCTCCAGAATGAGCGGTTAGGTTAGTTCCAAGGTTTTAATCGCCGGCTGAGATACCATTCGGCGGAGTTGAATCAATAAGAATAAAAAGGTATAAAAATGCCGAAGAAGTTGTTTATTGGCGTTGTTACATCCGACAAAATGGATAAAACTCGTCGAGTTGAAATTTCGCGTATGGAAAAGCATCCCAAGTATGGTAAGTATATCAAGACCAAGACGGTATGTATTACACACGATGAAAATAATGAGTCCAAAGTCGGAGATAAGGTCGAGATTCAGGAATCGCGTCCTTTGTCAAAGATGAAGCGATGGAATCTTGTTCGCATAGTTGAGAAGGGAGAAATAATTGATATTTCCGCTCTTCGTACTGCGGCACAGTCAAAATAAGTATTACTGACTGTATGTTTATAAATTAGATAGCGAAATTGTTATTTAATTTACATGAAGTAATACATTATAGTTAGTAAGTTTTGTAAATAATAATAAGTTTAGGTGTTAAAATGATCCAGATGCAAACGCGGCTTACCGTAGCCGATAACACGGGTGCCAAAGAATTGATGTGCATCAAAGTTCTCGGTGGTACGCACAAACGCTGCGCCAAGTTGGGCGAGGTCATTGTGTGTTCTGTTAAGGGCGTAATTGCCGGCAGTTCAATCCAAAAAGGGTCTGTTGTTCGCGCGGTAATCGTCCGAACGAAAAGTCCGGTACGGCGTCAGGACGGAAGTTATGTCCGTTTTGACAGTAATGCGGCAGTTATTATCGATAAAGATAATAATCCTCGCGGAACTCGTATTTTTGGTGCCGTTGCTCGTGAATTGCGTGATCGGAATTTTATGAAAATCGTATCCCTTGCCAATGAGGTTGTCTGATGAGAATTAAAGTTAATGATACAGTAGAAGTTATCTCCGGCAAATCGAAGGGAAAACGCGGTAAGGTAGTCAGCATAGATCGACAGTCCGGTCGTGTTGTAGTTGAAGGTGTTCAGCGAGTTAGCAAGCACGTCAAGCCGAATCGTAGAAATCCTCGTGGCGGAATTTTGCAGATTGAACAGCCGGTAAACATTTCCAACGTTATGTCCGTGTGTCCAGCATGCAAAAAAGCTGCCCGTCTTGGGGCACGCATCAACAGCGAAGGTAACAAGGAAATTTTTTGCAAAAAATGCGGCGCAGTTGTTCGTACAATTGCCGCTACAAAGTAATAAGTAATCTAACGGTGTTGAATATATTTAACACCCGGATTGGTATAGAACTCCAACCGAAGGAAAAAAATGGAACCCCGATTATTAACAAAATATAAACAGGAGATCGTTCCTGAGCTGAAAAAGCAGCTTGGTCGCGAAAATCCGATGTCGATTCCAAAATTGGAAAAGATCGTCGTCAACATGGGCGTCGGTACTGCCATTACGGAAAAGAAGCATCTTGAAGAAGCCGTTGAAGCCATGACGTTAATTACCGGTCAGAAGCCGATAGTAACTAAGGCGAAAAAGTCAATTGCCAACTTCCATTTACGAGAAGGTCAGGCGATTGGTTGTAAGGTAACTTTACGTGGTGCACGTATGTATGAATTTCTGGATCGTTTAATTTCTTATGCGATTCCTCGAGTCCGCGACTTTCGCGGTTTGAATCCGAAGGGATTTGATGGACGCGGGAATTACAATTTGGGCTTAACCGAACAATTGGTTTTCCCGGAATTGAATCCAGATAAGTTTGTTCGTCCGCAAGGTTTGAATATCACGATGGTAACGAATGTCAGCAGCGATGATGAATCAAGATTGATGCTCAAGTTGTTCGGCATGCCGTACAAGACAGATAACAAGAAATAAGGGACCCATAATGGCTAGTAAGTCGAAGATAGCAAAATCGATTCGTACGCCGAAGTTTTCGACGCGTAAAGAATATCGTTGCCAGCTTTGCGGTCGTCCGCGTGCGGTTTATCGCAAATTTGGTTTATGTCGTATCTGTTTCCGCAAGTTAGCGGATCAGGGTTTGATTCCTGGTGTTAAAAAGGCAAGCTGGTAAAGGGATAAAATACTATGATGACCGACCCCATCGCTGATATGTTGACTCGTATCCGCAATGCAGTGCGCGTAGAACGATCTCACGTCGATTTGCCGTACTCCAATATTAAGCAGGGAATTGCTGAAGTTCTCAAGAGTGAGGGATATGTTCAAGATTGGGAAGTAATAGATTCTCAACCTGCGAAGAGCCTCCGTATAATTTTGAAATATGGTGCCAACGGCGAAAAAGTCATTCGGCACATTAAACGCCTCAGTAAGCCTGGACGCCGCCTTTACAGTTCTTCCTCAGAACTGAAGCCGGTACTCAATGGTTTAGGTATTACTGTAATCAGTTCCAGTCGTGGTGTTTTGAGCGACCGTATGGCTCGACAAAGCAATATCGGCGGCGAACTGCTTTGTGAAATTTGGTAATATTTACAGTATATTTCCCCTGCAGTTTTGCGGGGGATTTTAATCTGTATATTATATTATTGAGGGATAGGCAGAAAACCTCATAACATATTTTTTTTTCATGTCAAAGGATTTACAATGTCTCGAATTGGAAAGAAACCGATTGACATTCCATCCAATGTTAAGGTAAACATTGCTAACGGCAAAGTTGAAATGGAAGGTCCAAAGGGTAAGTTGTCTTTGGATGTTTTGCCGAATGTGGAAGTCAAA
>CAYZMZ010000380.1:988-3657 GCA_964479655.1 uncultured Planctomycetaceae bacterium | reverse complement strand
TTTCGCCCTAATCGATAAAACAAAGGGTTGTTTGATTTTTTTGGGGGGCGAAATCAAAACGACGTCAAGAGAAAAATTCAAGTAGTCATAGTATAATATCGCAAAGTCTCTTTGACCGAATAAACTGTCGTTTTTTGAAAAGAGCATTCGGCTTTGCGGGTATCCGGCGAAATTTTAGCAACACTGGTAGAAAAATTACTTGGTCATCGCATAATTCCCGTTTTCCAGACCAGTCATATCGCTTTGACGGGTTCTCGTACGGTCTGCTAACTCTTGTTGCGATACATCTTGCGCAAGCTGAAGATCGATGCGCTGCCGAATACGCTGATATTCCGGCTCTAATTCGTTATATTGCTTCACGAAATCTGGATTTTGCATTAATTTAGCTTTATATTGATCAAAATTTTTTGTCATATTTACCTCGATTCGTATTCTTTTTTATAGAGTTTTGCTTTTTCCAGTTCGTTTTGCGGCGTTTTTTGAGTCTTTTTCAAAAAACCGTTGGTCATTATAATCGTATTTCGTTGTTCTACAAAATAAAAATATAAAATGCGTGAAGCGTTGGAGCCAACTTCGCTACGCAACTCGTATATTCCTCCTCTAAGGGAACGAACATAGGGCATTCCAAGTGATAAACCGTAATCGGACAATAATTCAATATTCCGAACCGTTTTAGCATGTAATTTTGGATTATCACGCATTAAATCATCAAGGAATTCTTCAACAGGACAACTACCGCTTTTGGGTAATTCGTAAAATAATACCTTATACCTCATATCCTTTACCCTATCTTATACGATATATTTTGCAAGGGGGGGCTTGAATTGAGAAAATTATTTTGATTTTTTAAAAATTTGACAAATTTTAATCTCGATTTTAATAAATCTTATTGAAAAAATACTAACACATAAGTATTATTTCGTCATTTTGTGGTTAAAAAATGAATTGAGAAAAAATATAGTTTTCCATTTTAGTGATTATCAATGCGACTTCAAAGTTCATCTATTCAAGAGATTTTTCGCCGGTTTCTTTTCTACTTTCCCTCCCCGGTTGAACGTTCGTCCCGGATTGATATAATAGGTATAATATTACTGTGTAATCCTTGACCTGTATAATTGGACTACCGTTTGTCCTAACGTAGATGTCGTTAAATCCGTATAGTTTGCTTTATCGGGCGAAATCCCAACGACGTCAACGGAAAAATCATCAGGTCATAGTAAACTAACCCAAAAAACTGTCAATATGCGAATATTTTTTGCCTTAAAAGTGTTTTTTCAGATTCTTTTTAGCGCTCAGACGAGCCGCAAAATAGTTCTAGCTCTCAATCCTCCGGTTAATCCGATGGAAAATAAGCCGTCAGATAATAATCTAGCGGAAAACAAGCCGTCGGAAGACAAGCAGCCTGAAAAAATCGTGGAAAAAATTGTTGAAAAAGTCGTTGTTGAAAAACCCGTTCGGTCAGACGCGTTAACGTTGTTAGCCGCCTTGCAGAGGGAAGCGCGATTGATCGATTTTCTGCAGGAAAACATCCAGCCGTTTGATGACGCGCAGATTGGGGCGATTGTTCGCGATATTCATCGAGATTGCGGTACCGTTATAAATCGAATGTTCGATATCGCGCCGCTATCGGAGATTGAAGAAGGGCATACTATTACTCTCGACGCGCCGTTTGATCCCTTGAAATTCCAGATTATCGGTGCCAATTCGGAAGCCAGACAGATTACCGGTACAGTAGTTCATCCCGGTTGGAAGGCAAACAAATGCGAAGTCCCGGTTTGGAAAGGAACGCCCGAAACCGCCGCTATTATCGCGCCGACAGAAATCGAAAAGTAGATAATTCTCTCAATTAAGTTCGATATATTCAACTAAAGTTTTGCCGAAAAATACCATCCGATTACCCGCCGCCGAAGCAGCGAGTAATCGGACGGAATAATACCGTTTATATCAAAGATACGGTCTTGTACCTCTGATTATTGCGATAATTATTGCGCAGATTATTATTCCGGCTTTCTCATTCTATCCGCTTGAGGAATATAGGCGTCCAGCTTTTTAGGCGCGTAAATCGGAGCGAATTGAGTTAGTCTCTGACGTCCGTTTGTCATCGGCAGAGTCAGCATTTCCTGCCCAACCAGCGGCTGACAGTAACGCAGGAAATCGTCGGTAACATCGCAACCGTCAGAGGTAATCCACTCTTTCGGGAACGTACGTTCACTGTTTGCAACCTGTTGTAGCGGAACTTTGTCGTAAGAAACTGCATAGGCAGTACCGGGAGCACGGAGAATAGTAGACATAAATCCACCTTGTCCTGTAGCGGCCAGCTCACACGCCTTTTGTCCTGCTCCGTACGCTTCGTCCAGGTCTACAACGGAGGCGTAGGCCATTGAACTGCGCTGATCGGTACCCGGTACGTTTCCACGTGCCGCGCCTTTGACAGCTAAACCGCGTTCGTTGAGGTAATTTACGACCTTCTGACAAACCGTCATTTTACTGGCGGAAAAAGTCGCGTGTCCAAAGGAATCTTTGAGAATACCTAAATCGCCGACATCAAAACCTTCGCTGATTACGACGACGCATCGCCCGCATTGACGCAATTTATCGTTGACCTGATCGTACATCTGTTCCAAGGAACAGGGACTTTCTGCCACGTAAATCAGCAGCGGCATTTCGCG
>CAYZMZ010000380.1:0-978 GCA_964479655.1 uncultured Planctomycetaceae bacterium | reverse complement strand
CAGATTCCGCTGCGGCGTGGGCGTCGCCAGGCGCTGCCAGACGGGCGGCGGCGGGAATATACCCAATTTTACGCCCCATCGCCTGCATAACCAAAACCGGGTCTGCCGGACAGGAACCTTTGTTTTCCTGATTTGCGTATTGAACCGCGTGCATCCAGTATTTAGCCACCGAGCCGTAGCCGGGAGTATGGTCGATGAGCTTAAATTCGCTGTCTCCGACATCGTTATCAATCGTCTTCGGCACGCCGACAGCTTGAACGTCCAAGCCCTTCATATGCGCCATTTCAGCGATTTTATTAGCGGTATCCATTGAATCATTTCCGCCGTTATAGAGGAAATAACCAACGTTATGGGCAGCCATAATTGCTACAATTCGATCAAAATCTTCATTCTGCCATGATTTGATTTTATAACGGCATGTTCCGATAGAACCTGCAACGGGAGTATATCGCAGCAAGGCGATTTCTTCCGGCGATTGCGCGGTTAAATCGAGCAGTTCTTCCTTCAAAACGCCTTCGATACCATGACAGGCACCGTAAACCGTTCCGATGTTATCGAACTGACGCGCCGCTTCTACAACACCTCGCAGAGAGCTGTTGATTACGCACGTCGGACCGCCGCTTTGAGCAACGATCATATTCTTTTTTACTGAACTCATAGGAGGTAGATTTAGTCTAAAAATGAGTATTCAGGGATTTTCAACAACAAAAATCCTAACAGCTCCCTATTATAGCGGATTATCGTTAAAAAGACAAGAGAGGGCGGATACGTTTTTTTCGGACTATTCACCGAACGCCCCGCCCCTTCGTTCTGATGGGGGGAATTTTATGGGAAGACGCGACCCCGAGCCGGAGGTGGTTGGGCTACCATCGGTTGCCGAAAAAAAGGGGTGAAATAGTTCAAGGCGATTTTACGGGAAGGCACGAAGACACGAAGTTCACGAAGAAGAATTTTAAAGGTATATTTTGAATACCGCAT
>CAYZMZ010000379.1:0-3659 GCA_964479655.1 uncultured Planctomycetaceae bacterium | reverse complement strand
TGCCTGAGGTGAGGCGCTATGTAAAGAAACGCATGCAAATGGAACTCCTTGGCGAAATACCTGTGCTGGTGTTGCGCGATGAACCCTTGCAATCTTATACCAATCGTTTGCTTAAACGTGCGTTTGATGTGCTGTTTTCGTTCGGTTTTCTGCTGATCTTGTTTATACCGATTTATATCCTGGTCGGATTTGCCGGTTTGGGTGTAACGGCGACGCTGCCTGAAATGCTGGGAATAAACGAATCCGAAAGATACATATAGCAGCCTGAAATTGCGGCTTTTCGGGAGTTGGGAGAAAACGCGCTGTTGTTAAAGCGGTGAAGTGCGGGACCCTGCTCCCGCTTTCATTAAACGGGAACCTCTACGGCGTTTTGAACATGTACAAAAAGAAGAACTTCTACTGTTCGCTGTTCCGTTCGGCAGGTGTTCGTTTCGTAGAACCGGCGTAGTTGTCAGCCGAACGGTTTGATAATATAAAATTATGATCTAATGTTTAATATAGATACATTTATACGTATGAAACTATATATCCTTAATTTCCAATCCGCAAATTCCCCAATTATCAATTCCCTCCCCCAAAAATCCGTTACTTGGCGTTTTCCGCCTCTATTGCCAGACGGCGCATGCCCTCGGCTTTGTCTATTTTGGGGAAGTAGCCAAAATCCCGCTTGGCGGCGGAAATATCGAAATAATTGCTAACGGCCAGCTGGATGGCTAAAAAGCGGGACATGGCAGGGTCTTGCGTCCAGCCGAACAGTTTCCAAATCAGTTCCTCGATAGTTCCGATAGCATAGGCGGCGGAAAAGGAGATGCTTTTTTGAACAGGGGGAAGTTTGTATATTTTCAAAAGCTCGTCAATCCAATCCCAGCAGTTAAAGGGATCGTCTTGCGAAAGAAAATACGGCTTGCCGGCCGGAGCGGAATGGGGACCGTTGACCAGCGCGTCGGCGGCTAAAATATGCCCGTCGGCGGCATTGTCCACAAAAGTGGTATCGACTAAATTGGTTCCGTTTCCCACCCGTTTTAGCAACCCTGCTTTGGCTCGCTGAATCAGACGGGGAATTAAATTGTGGTCGCCGGGTCCCCAAATTAAATGGGGACGCAAGGCGCACGCGGCCAGCGGAACGCCGTCTGCGGACTGCTTGCCGTTGGATTCCAGTACCCGCTGTTCTGCCAACGCCTTGCTATGAGGATAATGAGCGATGAATTTACGCGGATAGGGAACCGATTCGTCTGCATTTTCCAGAGATTGACTGGTAAACACAACACTAGGCGAACTTGTGTATACTAATCGTGGGACGTTATGCTTTAAGCAGCCGTCTATTATGTTGTAGGTACCGACGGTATTGGTTTGATAATATCGATTCCAGTTTTCTCCGATTCCGGCAATCGCGGCGACATGAAAAACGCAGTCTACGCCGTCGCAGGCAGCGGATACGGCGGCAGGATCCGTTAGACTGCCCAGCCGCATTTCCAGACCCTGACGTTCCAATTCCGGTTGACTATGGCGGGCAAATCCCCGCACGCTGTCTCCGCGGGAAAGCAGTTTCGTTACGATATGTTGTCCCAGAAATCCGCCGGGACCGGTTATCAATACCTTCATTTATGAACCTATAAAAATCAAGGCGGCTATCATTCCAAAGGAATTAAATAAAACATGGGTTGTTATCGAGGCGCAAAGCCGGTGCGTGCGATAAAATAAAAATCCGAATACAATCGCAAGGGGAATTAACGATATGGGGTCGGGAACGCATTTCCAGCCCAGCTGATATATCAAATTGGCGGCGATTAAATTGGTCGCGTAAACAGGAATCAAGGAAATACAAAACCATCGAAATCCCAATAATACATCGGTTTGAATGGTCTGACACGTTCCAAAAATACGGTTTGGATGAATCTGTCGGAAAAACAAAAGATAAATCAGACAGATTATAGTAAACAAACTTCCTCCTAATGCCATTGAGTACACCTGCCATAAAAGGCAGTTCTCATCTATCGAATTGTCTTGTGAACGGCTATGAATTATTGCAAAGCATATAGCGGGCAGGAGTATACTTATCAGCGGAACAAAACACCGGGCGATTTTTATTCCCGATTTCCGCCATCGCCGGTATTTACCTCTGAGAAGCTGCTCTAAACTTCCCTGAAACAGTCCCCGAAATAGGAGTTCCTCGTTTATCGGAGCCAAAACGCAGCTGATATAAAACAGCAGCAATATTATAGCGGGAGATTTCGCTCGGCGTAAGAGTATTAAAAGCGGATGATTTCCGCTTTCCTCCAAGGGCGCATCGACAACCGTTTCGACTGACTTGTCGGAATTGCTGAAATTGGCGGATTTCTCTGACGTGTCGGATTTCTCGGAATTGCCAGAATTGTTTGCTGGACGTTTGTTTACGCCCTCAAAGATATTATAGCAAACCGACGGCAGGAACAGAAACAGTAAAAACGCGATCACAAATTCCAACAGGGTACATCGCCATCGTACCGCTTGCAAGCGGGGAATAAATAACTCTAACAGCGACGTACCGAGGGAATTCATTGATTAATCTGGAATTGTTTCTATGACGACTTGAAACTTCCTATCGACGCCGTTTGGATTTCGCTCCAAAAGTAGAACTTAATCTTTGTTCTACCGTTTGGAGTGAAATGAAACGGCTGTTTTATAATATTCCAAGCCTGAAAAGTTCAAGTGAAACTGGAATAACGTTTTACTTTTGAGCAGAAACGGTTACGCCAGACCAAATCACGACTTTTCCGTTATCGGAAAAACCGGCGATATTTTTACTTGGGTCGGCAATACGTTTACCGCTGAAAACAATTCGGGAACCGAGGGCTTGCTTAAATGGACGCGTGTTGACCAATTCGACTGACAGACCCGGTTGTCCTTCAACGTCAATCAGAACCACGTTATACCCATCTCGTTGGGAAATATCGGAGATTTTTCCGACGGCAATAACGCCTGCCTGGTCTTCGGGATCGTTTTCGCGTTGAGCTAATTTATCAGCCAGCATTTTGGGCGCGTTTTCAATTCCATCGGCGAACTTGGCCATCGCCTTTTTAACCTTGGTCATATTTTCCTTTAGGGTTTGATCGACTTTTTTCGTATCTACGAAAGTTGCTTTTTCAGCCATGTTGGATAACTCTGTATATACGGTATCGTCAATTGTTTTGGCGGCTTTGAATGCTTTGCCAACCGCTGTAACCGTATCGTTAATTTCGGCAGAGCTAAAACTCGGAGTCGAAATCAATCCGGGAGTTACCGGTTGAGCCGGTTTTTCTTCGGTTGCCGCGTTGTCAGCACCCGCTGCAGGAACCTCTACCGCTGAATCCTCGGAATCGTCGCCGGAGTTAGCCAGATCAGGAATATCGACGTCTTCAAAAGGAGACGCTGTTTTATCTTCGGCTGATTCTGCCGGAACCTCTCCTGTTTCACCGGGCTGATTTTCGCCGCCTTCAATAGCAGGAACTTCTCCCGTTTCACCGGGTTGATTTTCGCCGCCCTCAATAGCCGGAACTTCTGCTTTGTTGTCTTTCTTGTCTGCGTTATCTGGAACGATATTATCGCCGGGCTTGGCATCGGTATCTCTGCCGGGGAATACAAACATCGCCCATTCCGGCCACCACTTGGGAATAAATTTATACGAGATTTTCATGCCGGGG
>CAYZMZ010000378.1:0-3660 GCA_964479655.1 uncultured Planctomycetaceae bacterium | reverse complement strand
CCAAACGAGGGGCCGTCATCGATAAACATATCAGCACCGATAAACGCAACGTCTTTAATTACAGTCGGTCCCATCAAACGCGACATTTCGTCCTCTTTGCTGGCCAACATCGTTTGCAATTTATCGTCGTTGTTTCTATCTACGCTTTGAGAGGCAACCAGCGAATTAAAATCCCCGTTGGCCGCCTTATTAAAATTCTGAAACCAGGAGAAATTTTCGTAATTGCCAAACCGCATATAGAAACAGTTCTTAGGCACTCGCATGGCAATTTCTTCTACGGGAATAGAATCATTTGCAATTTCTGCGTCCAAAATATCGCGGGAAAGATTCAAATTATCGGGAATAGGCATCAGATTGAGAATTTTACGTCCGTCAAAGGGCTGCGATTTTTTATCCTGATTCTTGCCATTTGATTCCTTTTCGTCGCTGGTTAATTCAGATTCCATTTTTTTAGAATTGGCTAATAATTCATCAAAGGAAACATTGTATAGCGTTTGATCGGCGAAAAACGATTCATAAGGCATTTTCGCACGAAGAGCGGGCGTTGCCGCCATAAAATTTAACGGCGATACGCTATCCCAGGCAGAGCCGACAGGAGCGATGGACTGCGGATTTAATCCCATTCTGTAAACCAGCATTGAACGTAAATAATTTCTCAATACGGGAGACGTACCGGGAGATAATTCAAACCGTTTCTTATTTACGTCCGCAAAATAGCGGGCGAGCCATTGATTTAGTAATTCGGGATACGCCTGCGGATTATTTTGGGGAATAATCGTAAAAGCCTGCGGCGGTCGAGAGCCGATATTGATTTGAATCGCAGAGGTACCGGAAAACAGAAAATAGATTTTGCATTGCGGTGTAGCGTTGTCCATCGCTTGACGAACGATTCCTTGAACAAAGGGGGGCAGAACGCCGCGTTCGGTAAGAATTTCTTTCGTTTTGGGGTCTGGCGCGCTAAATTCAAAAGAGGGATAGAAAACTCTTTTATCGGGCGAAGTTACCGTAATCTGATTTACAGACAGGGGACCGTAAACGCTTTCCGGCGACAGGGGCAAGGTAATAAAACCAACTCCCCAGCCGCCCCCAACGCCGTTGACGTCAGGCGGTAAAACCGCAGTTGCCGCAACGCGTCCAAAAACCGGAGCTGTCGTCAATACTATCAAACCTAATATCAGACCAATCAAGGGAATCTGTCTTTTCATAATTGAGTTATCCTTAAAGGGAAAAATGCGAATTATCAACCTTCTTACCGTACAACTACTTTATTGTACGAATTGTAGAGAAAAAAGCAACACGAAAAATCCCAAAAAAGAGGCTTGATTCAAAAAAATCTTCGGATTCCGGGGGATACTAATCGGATATATACCCGCTGTTTACCAACAAGTAACGATCAAGTTGAGGCGAACATAGACAGCGAAGAACAAATTTTTTGCTCTCGGAGGACTATCTTTCGCTAGGACTTGACAAATACCTATTGCCCTGAAGCATTGTTGAGAACAAAATAATATTAGGTTGTACAATACTGTTTTATGGTCAAAGGGTTAAAAAATACCTGTCCTCCCCCTTCACATTGTCAGGAAATTTGCTAAAATAAATAAAATCAGTGTTATTCTGTATGAATGTTGTTCTTATTTTGAAAGATAGCATTGAAATTGATGTAAATCAAAAAACTGTCGCTTGGGGTTTCTTGTAAGATTCACTTTGATTCGTTAACAAATTTCCTCAACGTGCCTACTGTCGTTTGACCTGGCTTTCAGACAATAGACAAATTTTGATATGCGAATTTAACGGAGATAATATAATGGAACTGGAAAATGTCAGAATAGAAAAAGAAAACGCTTCATTTACCACTTTCCCAGATTCCAATAAGTATCTTACCGCTGATGAAAATTTTTCTAAGGAATCGACAAGCACATCAATTCTGCCTGAAATATCCATCGAATCTTCTACATCGCAACCAAAAGTAGAAATCCCCTCTGATTCAATGGAGTCTGTAAATACATCAGTTAGTCCAGCTACTGAAGTTAGTCCAGCTACTGAAGTTCGTCCGGCTACTGAAGTTCGTCCGGCTACTGAAGTTAGTCCGGCTACTGAAGTTCGTCCGGCTACTGAAGATAGTCCGGCTACTGAAGATAGTCCGGCTACTGAAGATAGTCCGGCTACTAAAGTCAGTCCGGCTTCAGATTCTTCCGATAACAGCGCTTCAGACCCTGAAAAGCGGGTCTTGTCAACCACACTATCCAACATATCAGAAAAAATAGACGAGCTTTTTCAAGTCTTTCAAGATCGCTTGGCTTACGACAAGTATAAAGACGCGATTATTGACCGCCAATATGATGATCTTGAAGTTTTTCATAAGGGGATTGAAGAAAAGCTTTTCAAATCCATTTTTATGGACGTTATTGCCGAAATCGACGAGGTGAAAAAACTCAAGTGTTTTTACCAGAAAAAGCAGAAAGAGTTTCATGGTCAGGAGAAGAATTACGACGAATTGATGAAAATTTATGACAAACTATTGAAGTTGTATCTTAGTTTCGCTTCTGATCTTCGTGATATACTTGACAAACATGACGTAACGTCTTGGGAAACAGCAGAAGGTGAAGCATTTGATCCCAAGATTCATACGGCATTAAAGAATTGCCAAACAGACAAACCGGATAAACACAAAACCATTCGTACCTCCAGGCGATTGGGATTCAAACTTAACGATAAAATCATTCGCAAGGAAATGGTTGAAGTTTACATATATAAAAAGCCTAAACCGAATCCTGAAAACAACGTGGAGAGTGAACCATTCCAGTAGCTATATTTAGATATTTACCCAATGAATTGGTGTGAAATTCTTTTTTTAGAATTTCAGGAACCAAAAAATCGTCAAAATTGAAAGGAAATCATGAGTACCGAAAAAGAAGTGAAAAGAATATTTGGCATTGACTTGGGAACAACGTTTTCTGCCATTGCTTATGTAAACGAGTACGGTAAACCTGAGATTATTCCTAATTCAGATGGTGAACGTACCATGCCATCTGTTGTATTTTTTGAAAGCGCAGACAATGTAATTGCGGGTTCGGTCGCCAAGGAAAGTGCTAAAACAGATCCCGGCAATGTCGTCGAATTTATAAAACGTGAAATGGGAACGGACTGGTCGCATGAAATTGAAGGAATTACTTTTACCCCTCAAAAAATTTCCAGTATTATTCTTAAACGCTTGGCAATGGATGCAGGACAGGCGTTAAATTGTGAAGTTAAGGACGTTGTTATTACCTGTCCGGCTTACTTTGGGGACGAACACCGAAAAGCTACCGAAGAAGCGGGAAGGTTAGCTGGATTAAATGTAATTCAGATTCTTGACGAACCAGTAGCCGCTGCTTTGTGCTACGCTTTTGAGAATGAACAAGAGAACAGCGGAGATAAAACAATTCTGGTATACGATTTGGGTGGCGGAACTTTTGACGCAACGATTCTGTCGGTTAAAAAGGGAAACAAATTCAGCGTTGTTTGTACAGATGGAAATCATCACTTGGGCGGTGTGGACTGGGACAAGCAAGTTATCAATTTTCTTACTTCTAAATTTCAGGAAGAAACCGGAAAGAGAAGCGATATTTTGGACGATACGGATACGGCGTACGATCTGCGTTTATCGGCGGAAACGGCAAA
>CAYZMZ010000377.1:908-3666 GCA_964479655.1 uncultured Planctomycetaceae bacterium | reverse complement strand
TTCTCTTGACGTCGTTTTGATTTCGCCCGAACAGAATAAAAAAACTTTTTGTTTTATTTATTAGGGCGAAATGAAAAGCCTGGGG
Organism: uncultured Planctomycetaceae bacterium; assembly: GCA_964479655.1. Lineage (GTDB taxonomy): Bacteria > Planctomycetota > Planctomycetia > Pirellulales > Thermoguttaceae > RUG11551. The sequence goes on along the minus strand of CAYZMZ010000377.1, from coordinate 3,581 downwards.
TTTGTTATTCAAACCGGAAAAAGTCAAGTGGAACCAGATTTATTTTGTCCGTCCTTTGTTCAGGAGTAACCCGTGAATCGATACATTTCGTTAAAAACCTTGTTTTTTTTGTTTTCAATGGTATGTTTTAGCAGCAGCGTTTTCGCTCAGGGCGATAAACTGCTTTCTACAGACCGGTATTTTCCGTACTATACAGCTGAATTTACCTCTATTCCGGATATAACCCGGCTGGTAAATCAGTTTGAAAAAACGGATATTGGCATCTTGTCGGCGGCTGATACGATGAAGCCGTTCCGGGATTCGCTGTCCCATCAGTTGGAAGAGGGGGCGGGACGTTTGCGCGAACGATTGGGGATTACGTTTAACGATTTACGCAACGTAGCCAGCGGAGAAATCGGTTTCGGTATCATCTACCCCAACAAAGATATGCTGGCTATGGCGTTAATTGCCGACGTTTCTGGGCATTCAGCCGAAGCGGGAGCGTTGGTAAACAAGGTCTGCGCTCAGGCGGAGAAGAATAGCGGCAAATTGGTTCGTCAAAAAATCGAAAATGCCGAGTTTATTCAACTTGACGTGTTAGATGACAACGGTCAGTCTCAAAAGATCGTTTATATTTTGGGCGAAAACGTCTTGATTGTATGCGATAATCTGCCGATAGCCAAGATGCTATGGCAGAAAGTAGCGGGCAAGGCGGAGGCGGCGGCAGTAAAACCGCTGTCATCAAGCGCGTATTATCAGGCGGTTTATAAAAAGACGGTGGAGAAATCGACACCGGGCGAAATTTTTACCTTTGTACAAATAGATCGCTATCTGGATGCCGTTCAGCTAATCAACAGCCGGTATTCGGGAGCTAAACTGGTAACAAAAAGTCCCTATGAAAGCATGAAAAAATCCGGCTTAAACGCGTTCCTGGCAACAGGCGGAGCAATTAAATTCAAGCCGGGTAATTACGATCGATATTTTAACGGATATGTTTACGCTCCTAAACCGTGGACGGGTTCGATGGGCATGTTTAATGTCCCCAACGTGCCCTGCCCTGCAATTCCGGCTTGGATTGGAGCGGATACGTCTATTATGGCGGTAATTCAAACTAATCCGTCTGATATTTACGCGAATTTAGGACCGATGTTCGACACCTATTTTGCCGAAGGCGAGCAGGGAGTTTGGTCGGATGTTGTAGAAGGATTCCAAAACGATCCCATGGGACCGCAAATCAATCTGCAAAATGAATTGGTTCGTTATTTTGACGGACAGGTAATATTCCTTTCTCACGCTAACCAGCCGATCGGAACGGATTCTCAACGGACGGCTTATATTATGAAAGTAACCGATCAGGCTGCCGTGCGCAGCGCTCTGTCCCGGTTGTTCAAAGACGACCCGGTAATTACTCCGGTTCAGTTGGGAACGTACAAAATTTGGCAATCTATCCCCAAGCAGAAAAAAGCGACCGGAGCGATGAGTACGCCGTCGCTGCGAAGTTCTGCCAAACCGCAAAAACCGGAGGGAGCCATGGCTCATGCGGCGATTGCCATAGAAAACGGCTATTTGATTATTGCTTCTCAAGCCGATTATTTGCAAACTTTGCTTTCCCAGCCGACGGAAAGTTTGCAGAATACGGCAGCTTATTCCCGTACAATGGACGAGTTGAAAAAGCTCAACAACAATTCTGCTGCCGCTTGGATTTATAGTCCGACGGATGTTAGTAATCGGTTGAATTACGAACTGTTCCGTCAGGGTAAGTTATCGGAAAGCAAATCCATGCTTGGACGAATTACCACGGCGTTAAGCGGAGTTAATAAGAATAAGCCTCAAAATAAGATTGATGCGCGGGATTTACCGGCTTACGAAACCGTTAAGCCGTTCTTTGGTCCGGTTGGAGCTTATATTAAATCGGAAGAGAGCGGCTTTTATTTTGAGGGTTTTGGTTTATCAAATAAATAAACAAAGCGGAACCTGTAAATAAGTATATGGCGTGTTTTGTCGGCGGCAGGTTTGAGTTATTCTCTGAATTTGCCGCCGATTTGTGTATTGGTTTCACTTAAAATCACATAGTAATAGTATATATCCTTTTCAAGGAGTTTTTCCATGAAGAATAGTTCGACTTATCAGTTGTTAATCGCGATAGCCGTTCTGGTAATTATCGCGGGGTATTTGTATTTGAATCCTTTTAGGGGAGAGTCCGTTCCAGAACCATACGGTTCGGAAATCAATACAGAACAAAAGATTACGCCTGTACAAACACCTCAAACTTCGACGGCATCAGGGGAAAAATCCGATCTGAAAGCAGAATCGAAAGCAGAATCGAAAGCCGAAATTGATACGACGACAAAGCCGGAAGATGAGTCAACCGCGAAGCCGGAAGACAAGTCCCCGCAAGGTGAATCGTCGGTAAATACCAATTCAGAGGATAATACCGCCTCTGAGGAATCGGTTCCGGAAGAAATCGCGGATAATCCGTTAGGATTGGGCGAAGAACTAACGCCAGAAAAAGAAGCTCTGCTAGACGCGCAGATTAAAAAAGTTCAGGAATTTAATGAGGAAGACTGGAAAGAGCCGGAATTAACCGAAGCGCAAAAAAAGGAGTTGCAGGAAAAACAAGCGCAGGCAGATAATTCTCGAGTTGACAAGGATAATTTTCTGTGTTAGAGTTGTATCTAATTTAATTAAATAGCA
>CAYZMZ010000377.1:0-880 GCA_964479655.1 uncultured Planctomycetaceae bacterium | reverse complement strand
GGAAGAAGACGGCGCGATTGGCGTTAAAGGCGATTATCCAGATGGGGTCTTGGATCCTAAATCTCCCCAATACGACTGGAAACTGGCGATTAAGGCCAAGCCGATTCCGTTGGAATTGGGCAAGCCGCTGGTAGACAATCCTGAAGATTTGGTTCAGCTTCATCCCAAGCAAAATATATGGTACGATAAAAAGAACAATGTAACGGTTATGCACGGCGCGGTAGGATTAAACCGAGGTCCGCTGGAGCTGTTTGCCTGTACGGGTCGGGTTTCGCAAGACCGTTCTTTTCCTGATCGGGTAATTTCGTCGGGTCCGAAAGCGCACGAATCCGTTTTGGTATTCGATATTTTCCCGCATTTAATGCACGCCTCGCTTTTAGCCTGCGGAGTTGAACCAGGTAAGCCGGCTGTTTTTTCGCCTAATTTTATCCCGCCGACAGGAGCAGGAATCGAAGTTATTTTGCGTTGGAAAGATAAAGACGGAAAAATCCAGCAAGCGCATGCCGGCGATTGGATTTTAGACGAAAAGACCAATCAGACTATGAATACGCCGTTTGTTTTTACCGGGTCGATGTTTATGGTCAACGCCAGAGATGGTAAACGTATGTATCTGGGCGATGTGGACGGCGAATTGATTTGTGTTTCCAATTTTCCCTCGGCTGTTATGGACGTTCCAATAGAAAGTTCGGAATCGAACGATGCGCGTTTGTTTATTGCCAACGAAGCGGTTATTCCTCCATGCGGAACGCCGGTTACGATGATTCTTAAGCCGATGGATAAAAAATACTAGATGTTATACTGGTTCACTTGAAATTTCCCGACTTATATTATCATAAAATATATTATCATAAAATAGCCGTTTCAGCCGTTTCTTTTTTGT
>CAYZMZ010000376.1:0-3666 GCA_964479655.1 uncultured Planctomycetaceae bacterium | reverse complement strand
TTTCCCGGAATCAGATTCTGAACATTAGACAATCGGGAAAATGTGTTTATCAAGGGAAAATTTATATATACCCTATAGTTTCCCCCTGGCAAGTTGTACTATCGATTACTTGAATTTTCCTCTTGACGTCGTTTTGATTTCGCTGCCGTCGAAATATAGCTCGACGGTTTTATCAATTCGGACGAAATGAAACGGCTGTTTTCTGGTAATATAAGCTGGAAAATTTCAAGTTGGACCATGTTACCGCCAGAGGGATTTCCAGTATTTTTGGTCTGTTTCATACGGATCAATCGGCGTTCCAATTTGGTAATCCTGAGGAAGAATACCAAAACGAATCATTTCGCGGGCGTACCATGGATTGGGAACAAACGGCGTCAGACTGAAATGCGTTTGCTCCTCCGTGATAAACCTCTTGCCCCTTAATATACAAGCTAAAATCGTTTGATAGTCAGGGTCGTTTTTGTCCTGAAATACCGGTTCGTGAATATGCTTTCCCGTATCGTCCGTTCTGAAACACCGATTGTTTCCTCCCGCTTGCACCGCTAAAGCCGCCAGTAACAACCGGGATTTTTCGGGATACGACAGATTGACCGTCCAAGAGGCGGAATACCTTGAACCGCCGGTTAGAGAATCCGGTAAATGCCGGTCTCCTTTATGACATTCGATACATCGACGTTGAAATACGTCCTGCATGGCTTTACATTCAGGCCATTGGACGTCCATTCTCATCGGTTCGTGCCTCTCTCCCGTTTGGGGCAGAAAAGGAGTATATCCCCAGGAGAGCAATCCGCAGGCGTCTGCGGCGTAGGTACCACAGTAATTCGCCCCCGCGTCAATCCAATAACGAATCCGCTTTTGTTGATCGGCAGGCATATTGACACGTTTTTTCCCGTCTTTGTCTGGATGACCCGATTCAATCAGCTGAACCAGTTTACTTGCGCACGATCCTATTTCATAAGGAGCGAAGTCGCTAACAGGGCGATTTCGATTGTCTCCCCAATAGCCGCCGTCCCGAGCACTTAACAGCACGTATGATCGGACAAATGAGGCGTTTGCGTACAAGTCGCTGTTTAAATCCCAGCCGCCGTCAGCACGATTTTCGTTATGACATTCCAAACAATTTTGATCTATAATCGGGCGAATATCGCGCATATAATCAAAGACTTCAGGGATTCCTTCTACCTTTTGCGGTCTGGCAGGAGCCGCTTTCATTGCCTTGATTAAATGCATCTGATTGGCAGGCGTAGGAGCGGCGGTTCTTTCTTCATGGCACCCGATACAAGTCGCGTTTTCACCCGGCATGACCGTAGTAAAGGAATGCATCCGCTTAACGGGTTTTCCGTTATAATCCATGGCGACAAACAAAAAAGAACGATTCGCAGGCAGTTCCATATACGCCGAGCCGTCTGGATTTACCGGTACGGTTCCGATTATTCTCTCTAAAGCAAAAGTTCCTCCTTCCGAAACCGACATCATGCCGCCGTTGTAATGAACCGGAATTGGAAGCGGTTCGAGAATAAGGAGTTCTTTAATCGAACCTCTTTTAATAGATTTCAATTGTTTACCGGTATAAATATCAGCCATGGCAATTCTTCCATGTTGCTGTCCCATTTCGTCGGGTGCCTGATTTTGGTCTGCGGTATCGGCAATAATCGGTTCTCGGAGCCGAGGGAGAATCGGCTGCGGATCGGCAATCCAGAAATTGGCGTCGACTTCTTCCTGAGGCAGTTGATATATCGTTGTTTCGCGTCCTTCGCCGTCAACAGCCTGCAAACGAGATTGCCGAGCGGCGATAAACGCGTTATCAGAAAACGCCCACGGGTCGGCATGATCATTATGCAGGGAAATGGTACGGGTAGAATCCATATCGTCGGGACCGTTACGAGGATCGACAAGCGTAATAGCTCCGTAATGTTCACGTCGTCCGTGTCCGGGAGAGAAGGTACATACAACCGGATATTTCTGCTGCTGAGGCTTTACGTCCGGTCGGTAGAGTACCGGCTTGGCACCGAGCATACAGATTCCCGCATGCTGATTGCCGAAATACGCCTGATGTTTTGTTCCATCAGGATTAGATGTCCATAAGTGATGATAATGCACCTGAGATCGGTCGATGTATTCCCATCTCATGTAGATTAACTGACCGTTTGGCAGAACCCAAGGCGTGTTTTCCTGCTCCGGATTGCTTGAAATTAAATGAATATTTTCGCCGTTTGAACCGCATCGGTGCAGCATCGCCACGCCGGTAAGCCAGCATTGAACCCAGCGTTTCCCGCGCGAAGACGGAAACACAATATCCCCATTGGGCAGATACGTCGGCTCAATATCGTCCCATTCGCCGGAGGTTATTTGCCGCAATCCCGTTCCATCCAAATTGATTTCGTACAGATTATAATGTTCCGTACCTCCTTTTAAATACGAAAAGACGGCTTTTTTCCCATCGTAATGAATTTGCGGATCGCGGACGTTTCCGTTTTTATCTTCAAATATCGTACGAACTTTTCCGGTATCCAGATTGAGGATTCTCAACGCTCCGCCGCCGCCCAATGGGAACGGATGTTCCTTGATACTACAGGCGTAATATCCGAAATTGGCGTACCAATGCCCATCGTAACTGGGCTGACGAACGGCGAAGAGAATTTCTTTAACGTTTTCCATCGGACCGCCGGGAGCGCGAAAGGTGTTAAGAAGTTCTTCAGTCTGAACAATCGGCAACGGATCTGGAGAATCCTTGAGAATTATATAGTCGTAAATAGACCAGCTGCCATCGGTCAGACGAATTTGCAGCTCGTTTTTTCCCGCTTTTATCAGACCTCCGGGAATAGGAACGACGTTTGTTTCCGGCCAGCCGTACTGATCCTGATTGAATTTCGGAAATCCTGTCGGACCGGGTTTTACGCGAACGGGGTCAATATCCGTCCCGTTGACTTTCACGTTGATCAAAGAGGGTTCGGTCGCATGACCGTAGCAGGTACCGATAACCAAATAAAGCGGCTGGCTAAAATCATGCGGAGAATCAAAGGTAATCAGACCGGCGAACGAATGCCCCAAACTATCCAGTATACGTTCGCGGGTACTATTATGCCATCTGAACCAGTCTCTCGGACGGCTTTTACCCACTTCATACCGACAGACAATTGAATCTCCTGACTTGACATGCTCTTCATAATTGACGCCATGTCGAAATTCCGCGCATTTTCCATCGGGAAATCCGATTTGAAATACGGTTTCCGAGCCGTTTGCGAAAGAACCCAAAAACGGAACGCAACACAGTAAAAGCAAGAATACTTTTGGACGCATGATAATAACTCCAGATAATCGGTGGGGGGAATGTACTATGACTACGTGATTTTTTCTTCTTGACATCGTTATGATTTCGCCTCCAGAATCAAATAACCACTTATTTTATCGATTAAGGCGAAATGAAACGACTGATGTTTGTTATGAAAACCGGAGCAAGTCAAGTAGAAACAGTATGTAATCGGCAGGGGCGATATACGCCTTTTTTATTATTCCATCATTTTAACAGAAGAAAAAAGTAAAATCAAGAGTTTTATCCTTTTTTTATAAAAAATAATTTAAATTTTATGGATACAAATTCGATTCTCGGCAAATTTTAGAGAAGCCCCCCCCCGCTGCAATCCGCTATTTGGATTGAACAAAACA
>CAYZMZ010000375.1:0-3688 GCA_964479655.1 uncultured Planctomycetaceae bacterium | reverse complement strand
GTTACAGCTGTACCCAATCCCGATAACAAAGCCCCACTGGAAGCCGCCGATGAAGCCGCAGCCGCAGCCGTAGCCGCCGCCGTAGCCGCCGTTGTAGCAGCAGCCGTATTTGCCGCTGCAATTCCTACTGCCGCTACATTCGCTGCTGCAATTCCAGCCGCTGCCGTTGCACCTGCATTTACCGCCGCAATTCCTGCTGCTGCCGTTACACCGCCCAGCACTGAAGTTGCAATCACCGTTCCGTTTTTCTGAGGAACGCGCACCGAAACGCCACCCACCTCGTTTAATTCGAGAACGGGATAGCTAACCTGGAGTTTCTTACAAAGTTCTTGCGTCTGACGCTCAAAAGCATCCGCTGAAGGCTTGAGTTCACTTTCAATACTATTGGTAAGAATTGTCGGAAGTTGTTTAGCCAGTTGCGATACACCCATTACACTGTAATTCTCTATTTCTTTATCCAAATCAGCCATTACGGATCTTTCAACACGAGAAAGGTTCCCTGAAAACTGATTGACCGCATTGGTCCAACCCAAACGAAATTCCTGTTCCGCTGTAATGCGTTGAATTTCAGTGCGTTTCTTTTCACCCTGTAAAGAAGCAATTTCCGATTCTAAGTCCTCATTTGTTTTCGTTGCACTGGAAAGAGCAACGCTTAAAACTTGAGCCTCTGAAGCTACTAAAAAACATATCCGGGCAATAAATCGTTCTCGAAGCATTTTATTTTTGTTTTCTTGAAGGAAAGAATCAATTGCCCCCGTCAGCTTTTCTATACCACTGTTAGGCTCACCCTGAAATGCCTGTTTTGCACTTAACTTATAGAACGTTTCGCATGCAATCCCGTTTTCTGCCAGCAACGCCTGATTGTGTTGAATTGCGCCTGTAAGGTCTTCTTCTGATTCGATTTCGTCCACTCTATTGATAACAAAAAATACTTTTTTGATATCCGATTGCTTAACTTGTTTGAGCAATTCCAATTCGTCAACATCAAAGGGCATTCTTGCCGTAACCATAAAAATAATGGCATCCGCTTGAGGGATAAATGCTTGTAAAATTGCATCATGATATTCATGAATTGACCCAGCACCAGGCGTATCGACCAACTCAATCCGGTTTTTCAACCCCTCTATTGGACCCTCTACCACAACAGTACTAACCCCTTTGCAGTTTTCCTTGTTATATTCCTCGGTAACATATTCTCGAATCGAATTCCATGCGATTGTATTACTGTCTCCATTTTGAAAAAAGACCTTCGCATTTTCCTGTTCTGCCCAGCGAAATCGCGTAATGGTACTGGAGGCAGGTAATTTATCAACCGGTGCCAGCATGTCATCTCCGCGTCCGAGCAACGCGTTAATTAACGTTGATTTCCCCCGTTTCGCCTTGCCTATCACAGCTATCGAAAATAGCCCAGTTTGAAACTGTTCAATTGCGTGCTGAAGTTCCTCAGCAATATCCAAACGATTACGTTTGACCATGATATCAGCGGCCTGTTTTGCCAAATCAATCAAATCGGTGTTGTCTTGTGGATTGATAAATTGCATAGATATTCCCTTTGAAAAAATGTTTTGAACTAACTGAACGATACTTGAACGAACTATATCCGGTACCTAAAATTGACGTAAGCTGATAACATCCAATTAACACAAGTAGCTACTCAAAACTAACTGCCCGCATATTCGGATTGGCATGAGTAACAACAAAAACCGCTTTAATAAACCTTAACTACAATCTTATACGTTTCTGTATTTTTTTCTAAAATAGACAGAACAAACATATCCCCAAAATTCAAAGCTGAAAGAAAAAATAAATTTTCCCACACTTTATACTATGACTACGTGATTTTTTCTCTTGACGTCGTTTTGATTTCGCCCAAACAGAATAAAACAACCCTTTGTTTTATTGATTGGGGCGAAATGAAACGACTGAGGTTTTTATTCAAACCGGAAAAATCAAGTAGAATCAGTATTGTTCAAATTTGGAGTATTCACCGGGTTGTATTGCTCGCAAAATGGGATTTTACACAACATTGCACAAACTCCCACCTCTGATCGTTGATTTTAAACGATAATCCGCAATATTGCAAGGGGGTATAATGAAAAAATGAAAAATTTTTGATAAAAATGCAATGTTGGTCTAAAATACAGGAATTTATCATCATAAAACGAATTCTGACATTTCAAGATAAAAACACGCCTTTTCGTGTCCGCAAGATAAGAACTCGCTCAGCTAAAAACCAATAAACCTATCCCCGCTTTTCAGGTTACTTTTTTCCAGCGGGTTGATTTATTCCCCACATTTTTTCGATCATCTGAAAACCCTCCGTGTCATGCTTGCGGAACTCCGTTTTCACAAAAGGATAGAAGTCGTTTTCCCCAAAATAACACTCGGACAGTTCCGTAAAATACTCCATCGGATTGGTCGCTGCATGAGCTCTTTCCTCTGTTTGCCAAAAGCAAAGAACCTTATCGTACCGCTTCGCCTCCATCGCGTTTTTATAAGCAAGCGCAACATCGGGATTACCAAATCCCTGCTCCAAAAACAGAAAATGATACGCATGGGCTAATTCGTGAAAAATAAGCATCGGCTGACGATCGTATTCCCGCAGCATCTCCGACGCGCTGGCTATATCTACCGACTGAATTTTATCAGGATTGAACCCGTTCTGCTTCAACCAGTCTGAACTGACATGAAAACAAGCCGCCGAAGATTTAGCTCCTTCCTTCTGAATCCAAATTTTCACCGTTTGAATTTTTTTCAACGCTTCAGGCGGAACGATAAACGTAATCTGTTTAAGCTGCAATTCCAGCATATCGTTGGTTTTCGCGTCCAACTCGGAATCCTCAATTAAATCGTTGGCAATATAGCAATTCCACCCATAAATATTCCGGACGGTATAGCTTGACGTCGGAGCGTAAGCGGGAACCGCAGACGACACTGGCGGGTTCTGGTCAGCGAAAATATTCCCCGAAAACATCAAACCAAACAAACTCAGCCATACAATACAACCGTTCAATTTCATTTATAAAACTCCTTTGTTAAACGTAGTATATTTATACGTGGAAAATACTTTCATTCATATACTAACAGACCCGTTTCAGACGTCCGCATTTAGAATATACATTCGTCCGATACGTTATTCAAAATCAGCGGTATTCAGGTCGATTTTTCCGGGTACCCCGTTCCGGGTACCGCGTCAAAATTGATTATACTATATTCTTATGTACACTTTCCGTAGGTTTCGCCTACGGCTATGAATATTCAACCGCTACGCAGTTGGAAGCGGGAACAAGTTCCGCGCCTGTGTCTAACAAACTCCGCGCCTTGTCTAAAACAAACAAATAAACGCTCATACAGCGATACGGGGCTGTTTACCGCTGGACGGGTCATATTAAAGTTTTTTTGGAAAGGGAGTTTGAGGGGAAACCTTTTTTTCAAAAAAGACGTCTCCTCAACACCTCAAAAAACACTCAAAAAACTTATGTTCTTTTGAACTGCTTATCCAATTCTGCTTGAGTGTATACAAGTACACTTGGACGCCCGTGCGGACAATGATGCGGATCGTCGCACTGTGTCATATCAAAAAGCAGGCTGCGCATATCGTCTTCACTGATTGGCATCCCGGCTTTAATTGCCGCATGGCAGGCCATACGATGATAAATCGCCTCGAATATTTCTATCCGTTCTATTT
>CAYZMZ010000374.1:0-3704 GCA_964479655.1 uncultured Planctomycetaceae bacterium | reverse complement strand
TTATTCGCGTTTGCGTTATTCGTATCGGGCGAAGAAATAGGATTACCTTCGCCATCGTACTTTGTCAGCTTGGGTGTATCCCCGACAAAAACAGGTTTTTGAAATCCATCTGCCTCCGTTTTTTGGGGGGCATCGCTGGCCTTTTCAGAAGACGCTTTTTGATTTTTGGCTTTATTTCGTGCTTCTCGCTCTTTTTTTCTTCTTTCTCGTTCCTGCTTTTGATAGTCAGCATTATACGAATTATTCGATATCTGCGGAATAACTTGAACATTGGAATAATCATGTGAATCGTAATCTTCGGGCGGAGTATTGCTTGAGGTTGACTTATGCGAACCCGATAAAAGAAGTAAAAATACAACCAATATTACTACCGCCCCGCCAATTCCGCTGAATATAAATATTTTGGTATTCGGATCGCTTTTTGACGGTTTACCGGCAGGACGTTTGGAGACGGTATGGGTGGGAACCGCTTTACTTCGCTTTTCGTGTTTTTCACGCTTCTCCGCGTTTTTCTTTGCTAATAACGATAATTCGGATAATTCGTCGCCAGAGGTTGTATTAATTCCCAAAACCACGTTGTTTGTAGAAGAATCCACGTTAAACGCAGGTGGAATAACCGGAGTAGCGGGGATTGCAACCGCAACGGGGGTTACTACGACTTGAGGCTGAATTTTAGCCTGAAGTTGTTTGTCGTAGGCGGCTTTTTTCGTTTTATCTAAAAGGGTGATTCTTGCTGTAGATAATTCATTGAGAACCTGCTGAGATTGGGCAGAATACTTACCCGTTTGAAAAGTTCTCACATGGGTCATTTGGCGGTCTGCCGCATTAGAAATGACGTCATCGTCAGCTTCAAAAATGGCTAATCCCAGCAGACGGTAGTAGTTAGCTGGCTGTTCATTAACCGGAATACCAAGCCAAATTCGATACGGATCAAACTCTGAACTCATAATTATTTCTTGCCCTGCTTTTATTTACCACTTGCCCTGTAAAATAAATAAAGTCAGGGGGGACTTGCTTTTTTATTAAAATCTAAGAATATACCTTATATTAAACTAACACCTTACACCCAGTATAACATAAGACGAATAGAATACAATATTGTAAGTAAAATATATTCCGTTCTTTTTGGAAAATTTTAAATTTTTATGCCTATTTTTAACAATACCACAGTAAAAAACGTTTGCAATTGTCAATTTTTATCGACTTCTTTTATTCAAAAGAATGTTTCTAACTGGTTGCTCTGTTTTAACAATCGTTTTGAACAATATAAAAATTGCAACATAAATGAAGTATGTTCCCATTTTGGGGCGTTAAAAGATAATTCTCTCATCGACGAAATCGAAAAGATAACGGGTTTACCTTTGAATGTTAAGGATTTGCCGGGCGTTTTTTTATTCCTAAAACTGGTTTATATAACAACCGTGTTCGTTTTGTTGGAAAAAGTGTGGGAAGCAGAAAAGGCTCTTTCTTTTTTACTTCACGATTTGCCGGAAAATGAATTTATCTGCGAGATTTTTACTTGTAAATCAAAGAATATTTTGAATTTAAAAACAACCTTGATAAATGAAGTTAAAGACAAGTTGGAAAAAAGGGAAACGGATACCTCGAAAGTTCAAGACTTTTTTACTGAAATATATTGTCAAATATTTACCAGACGCATGCGGCATATTTCGGGAGAATACTATACTCCCGCCTGGTTGGCAAGCGAGATTTTGTCGGATTTAAATTACTGCCGACGTGAACCGGAAACTTTTTTAGACCCGTGTTCAGGCAGCGGGATTTTTATTTTAGAAGCGTTGAAAAAACTCCTTCAAATAGCTCCAAATAATGCCAAAGCGGACTTCTTTTTATCTCGAATGTCCGGCTTTGACCTCAATCCGTTGGCTGTACTGACCTGTCGAGCGAATCTGCGGTTAAATTTATTTTATCAACGAGGATTGGAATTGCCGTTATCGATAGAAAATATACGGTATGCTGACTTTTTGCTCTGTTTTTCACAAAGAAATCTGTCTGGTCAGGTTCAAACAAACAATAATACAGAAGTACCCGATGTACAAAGATCGCGTTATGATGTAATCGCGGGAAATCCCCCCTGGATTGCGTGGGATAATTTACCGGTTGAATATCGGAAAAAAACGGATTTTTTATGGCGGCAGTACGGATTATTTCATCTGTCCGCCTCGGCGGCGCGGCATGGAGGAGCGAAAAAGGATTTATCGGAAGTCGTTTTTTATTGTGCTGGAGATCAATTAACCGATTCCGGACGAATGGGCATGGTTTTGCCGCAGAACCTGCTTCAGAATATCGCTGCCGGCGGATTTCGTGCCTGGAAATTGCCCGACCAAACGCCTTTGAAAATCAATCAGATTAAAGATTATACGCACTTAAATTTATTTGGAACTTCGGCAGCAAAAGCCTGCGTAATTAGCGTAGAAAAGGGATTATCGACAATCTATCCTGTTTCGTATACAATATACAAGAAACAATCTAATCGGGTTAAAGACAACGACAAACTCAACGACAAAGATAAACCGAAAAATACAGATTTGTCAATTTCGCCCCGCTTAAAAAGTGAGCCATTTCAGGCGAGTTTGTCGGATAGCCGCAATCCGCTTTCCGCTTGGAAAATTACTCCGATTCGCAGCCGTGATTTTATGCCTTCAAATCCTTCCGATACTGTTGGATTGGAGGCAAAATTTCCAACCTGCGGTTCTGATTATCAAGCTCGCTTGGGAGCCAATTCGGGCGGAGCCAACGCGGTGTTTTGGCTGAAGATTCTTGAAGTTCTGGATTCCGGTTTGGTACGAGTTGAAAACTTACCGGAAACCTCAAAAAAAGCGGTTGAGAAAACCGAATGTATACTGGAATCTGAACTGCTGTATCCTTTAGCAAGATGGAAATATATACAACGGTGGAATATTGTGTCTGATAATACGGTGATTCTGGTTGTTCAGGACGGACTAACCAGACGGGGATTACCGCGATCGGTATTGGAATCCCGATTTCCGCGAACGCTGGAATATTTATTGAAATTTGAATCGTTGTTGAGCAATCGCGCGGCGCAAAAACGGTATCAGGCGGGCAACGAGTTTTATTCCATGTATAATATTGGGAATTATACGTTTAAGCCTTGGAAAACGATTTGGCGGCGAATGGATAAAGTTATTCGCGCGGCGGCTGTCGGACCGAAATCCGTTTTGGGACTGTCTGTCAAGCCCGTATTTCCGCAGGAAACCTGCGTATTTATTCCTGCGGAAAATCAGAATGAGGCGAACTACTTGGCCGCGATTTTGAATAGTAATCCGGTCAACGAATTAGTAAGAAGTATGTCTGTTGTCGGCGGCAAGGGTTTCGGATCGCCGGGAATACTAAAATTTATACCCCTCCGACAATTTGATACCTGTAATCCGATTCATGTTTTGCTGTCTGAATGGAGCGATAGAATGGCAAAATCAGGGGATAATCTGGCTTTACAAACTCAAATTGATAACCTGGTACGTGAATTGTGGAGCGAGAATACCGAGGGGTGAAATAATCAGGGCGAAATTGGGGGAATTTTTTAGGCTTCCATCCCAGCCGATTCCCTTTATAAATCAGCCGATTCCTTTCGCTCAAATTGGTAAAACAGGGTTTTTGTTCGGATTACGAGGCGAAATCAAAACGGCGTTGACGAGAAAAAAACACGTAGCTGTTGTATAAATACC
>CAYZMZ010000373.1:1143-3709 GCA_964479655.1 uncultured Planctomycetaceae bacterium | reverse complement strand
CCCCCGAGGCGGGGTTCCCTGTTGGGCTACCGCCCGTTGCCGAAAATTTGTTTATCGTTACAAATCCGCGTATACATCCGTCCAATGCGGTATTCATAGCACTACGTTGTATTTACAAGACCAAATTCTTTTTCGGCAACGCAGCAAACAACAATCGTTTTGTTGTTTCAATTATTAAATCAATATCTGTTGATATAACTTAATATACTCCGCCGCCGACTTACCCCAGGACCAGTCTTGACTCATGCCCCGTTCGATTAATTCCGCTCGGGTTTGCTGTTGATAATACGTCCAAAGCGCGCTGTTGACGCATTCGGTAAACTGCTCAATTGTATCCTTTTCAAAGGAGAACCCGTTGGCCGTTTTATTTGCCAGCGTTTCGGTGGTTGTATTGACGACCGTATCAGCCAGTCCGCCGGTTGCATGAACAATAGGCAACGTTCCGTACCGCAAAGAATACATCTGCGTCAGACCGCACGGCTCGTATCGGCTAGGCATAAGGAATAAATCGCTGCCGGCAATAATTTGATGGGCCAGTTTATCTGAATACATCAACCGAACCGCAATTTTATCGGGGAAATCGTTTTGCAAACGAGAAAGCAAGTCTTGATAGCACGCCTCGCCGGTTCCCAATACAACCCACTGGGCCGGATGCTGGGGAGCGATTCGACGCATCACCTCGGCAATCATATCGTATCCCTTTTGATAGGAAAGCCGTCCGACGGTTCCCAGCAACGGAGCGTCTGGATTTTCCGGTAATCCCAACTGACGCTGTAAGGCGGCTTTGCAAGCCCGTTTTCCTTCCTGCCAGGTGGAAACATTGTATTCCTTGGCAATCGCCATGTCTTTTTCCGGATTCCAGGCGTCGGTATCTATACCGTTGAGGATTCCGTGGAGAACGTTTTGCCGATATTTTAATATGCCTTCCAGCCCGCAGCCTAACGGCGCGTTGGGGATTTCCGCCGCATAACGAGGACTGACCGTAGAAATCGCATCGGTAAACGCGATTCCTGTTTTGATCAGGTTCAAACGTCCATACGATTCCATTTGTTCATAGTTGAAATATTTCCAGTCTAAACCGGTCAGATTCATATCCCAGTGCCAAAACGACCCCTGATACGCTAAATTATGGATGGTAAACAAAGAGGCGATCTTTTCATAACGGGGAAAAAGACGATATTCCGTCTTTAAGTACGCGGGAATAAGACCTGTTTGCCAGTCGTTGGAATGAAGAACGTCTACCTTCAAATCCAGCAGACGAATCATTTCCATCACACCCCGGCAGAAAAAAACGTACCGTTCGCAATTATCGGTAAAATCGGAACCGTCAAGCTGCTGATAGATTCCATCTCGATTAAAGTAGTTTTCCTGATAAATTAAATAGACCGGCGTATCGGTTCCCGGAATCACGGTTTTCAAAACGCGCCCTTCCACCGTTTTATCTCCGATGGGAACGACTATCTTCAGACCGGGGTCTTGAATATCGAAACCTTTATGCAACGCCTGACGATACGCGGGTATAACCAGCGAGGCGTGATGCCCAAGACAGTTCAGTTCTATCGGCAACGCTCCGCACACATCGGCCAGACCTCCGGTCTTGGCAAACGGGGCCGCTTCACTGGCAGCTATTAGTATATTCACTTTTCTCTCCTGGGGGTTGATTCGATACTTTTTGCTTTATAGAAAATTTTTTACGCTAACAATTTTACGCTAGCAAAATTAAAAATACTTTCCGTAATACTAAATACTTACTGGTATTATACCATCGAATAGAATTTCTTTCAACAGGTAAAAGCTATATTTTACCTGATTTTGTTAATCGATTCTTTGATTTTATCCGTTAAATCCGTTAAAATCGACGTATTTAGCCTAATTATTCTGATTCTATTCATACTTTTTATCGTCTCAACCGTTTCCCAATCGTTCGCGACGATATTTGCCGGAGGTAACGTTTTCGCACCAGGCGGAATTGTCTAAATACCATTTAACCGTTAATTCAATTCCTTTTTCAAAAGAAATCGAAGGCGACCAGCCTAATTCGCGTTGGATTTTGGAGGAATCTATCGCGTATCGACGGTCATGCCCCGGTCTGTCTTTAACGAAGGTAATCAACGATTCGCACGGACTATGCGGCAAGCCGGGACGAAGACGGTCTATTGTTTGACAAATCGCCTTGACGATATCGAGGTTTTTCCGTTCGCAATTTCCTCCGACATTATACGTTTGTCCAGGTACTCCCGTTTTAATAACGGTTCTCAGCGCGCTGCAATGATCGCCCACGTACAACCAATCTCTTACGTTTTGACCGTCTCCGTAAACCGGCAACGGCTTGCCTTCCAAGCAATTGAGAATAATCAGCGGCAGCAATTTTTCGGGGAATTGATACGGTCCGTAATTATTCGAGCAATTGGTAACCATCGTCGGCAAACCGTAGGTATCGTGATACGCTCTAACAAAATGATCGCTGGACGCTTTGGAGGCGGAATAGGGCGAATGCGGATCGTACTTGGTTGTTTCCTGGAATTTCGCTGTCGGGTCGGATTCGGGCAGACTGCCGTAAACTTCG
>CAYZMZ010000373.1:0-1133 GCA_964479655.1 uncultured Planctomycetaceae bacterium | reverse complement strand
AACGACTTTTCCGAATCGGACAAAACCGAATAATACCCCCGCGCCGCTTCCAGTAAACGGAATGTACCGACTACGTTAGTCATAACAAACTGTTCCGGACCGTCTATCGACCGGTCTACATGGCTTTCAGCCGCAAAATGGACAACCCGCTGCGGACGATAGCCCGTAAAAACGGTTTTTAACAGCGTCGAATCTGTTATATCGCCTTGAACGAAGGTAAGCAATTCCTCGCCCGACCCCATTAAATCGCGAATCGAATCCAGATTCCCCGCGTAGGTCAGCGAATCCAGTACCACAACAGGCGTTTTTTCCTGTTCAATCCAGGCGCGAACGAAATTAGAGCCGATAAAACCAGCTCCGCCGGTAACTAAAATTGGATTCATTGTTATCTCATTTCATAAAAGTTTTTCAAAATTTTCAGCCCATTGAGCTGACTTTTTTCCGGGTGAAACTGACAGGCAAACAGATTTTCATGCTGAATCATCGCGCAAAAATCGCCCCCGTAGTTGCAGGTCAAAACAACGTCCGAGCTCCGTTTCGGGCAAACATAGTACGAATGGACGAAATAAAAATACGAATCGGGTTCTATTCCCTTCAACAGCGGGCAATCCGCTTGGGCGTTGTTGGCAAAACGAACCTGATTCCAACCCATGTGAGGCACGGTAAACGATTTTGGCAAATTAAACTTAACGACCTCTCCCGGAATTAGCCCCAATCCCGCAAAAACCCCGTTTTCGTAACTGGTATCGAACAACATCTGTAATCCGAGGCAGATTCCCAAAAACGGCTTGCCGGATTCAACCGAATGAACTATCGAATCGACCAGATTCAGCCGTTTTATTTCTGAAATCGCGTCTTCAAACGCGCCCACGCCGGGCAAAACGATTCTCTCTGCCGCCTGAATTTGTTCTGGAGTATGAATAATTTCGACCTGTGCCGAAATAGATTCAAACGCCTTCTGGACACTGCACAGATTGCCCATACCGTAATCTATTATACCGATTTCCATAATTTATTATTTTGCAAATTTTTTCAAAACGGGTTGAAATTTCTACTGTAACGGGAACGATACTGGTTCTACTTGACTTTTTCCGGTTTGCATAACAAACATCAGTCGTTTCATTTCGCAGCAA
>CAYZMZ010000372.1:0-3744 GCA_964479655.1 uncultured Planctomycetaceae bacterium | reverse complement strand
CGTGTCCGGAGGTAATAAACAACTGCGTTTCTCCAATTGCTTCAGCAATCGCCTGGGTTGTGTCGTCGGGACCATCTCGATGCTCAACGGCTTTTTCTCCCGACTCCTTTATTTCATAATGATTTTTCGCGCTTTCGTCAAACCAGATTCCCGAATCAAAATATTTCAACGAGACGGGAGTACCCGCAGCAATCGATTCTACGGTCATATCCTCGGCGGCAATCATACGAAGCGGATCGGTGTAATCGTAACCGGTCATAACAGCCCAAATGGCGTCCGTATAGGGGTCGTCGTCCAAAAGTCGGGTAAGAACGTGCGCGGTCTGTACGAACTGTTTGGTTGCTTCCTTCCATTTTGCGACAAAACAAATGTATTTGGGCTGCATTTTTATCAGCGAATCCTGAACCGAAGTCAAGTCGTCATCCCATTTAACGACGGATACCGCATAGGTATTTTGATATTTGGCTTGAAGAGCCTGAACGACTTTAGACCAGTTTTCGTCTACCAGAGTTTTACTGCTGACAACAATCGCGTACCCCGGATTTTCGGTCTTCTCCTGGGCAAAAACGGAACCAACACACAAAACGGAAATCGCGGCAACACAAAGTAATAGTCTTTTCATGGTTGAAATTAAGGGGAAAGGGAACCGGGAAAAACACAATACGATTTTTGTAATCACAATAAAATAAATCACAATAAAATAATTGTAATCACAACAAAATAAAAAGTCAAGCGGGGAAAAAAGAAATATTTGCAAGCGATTCCCGTCCGCCACAAAAGATTCCGGGAAACCCCCAACCATGTTGAGCGTTTCCCGGTTGATGAATCGTTCCGTTTGATAGAACGTTTTAATTTCTATAATCCGAACAGCAAATCCTGATATTTGGGTAACGGCCATAAATCGTCGGCGACTTGCGCTTCTAGCCGGTCTGTCGTGGCGCGGACGGCATTCATCGCTGTTATAATTTGCGATTCTTCCATCTTCTTAACCAGGCAGTTTTCCAGCGTATCGCAATTTTCGGCTAATTCGTCGGCTAACGCTCCGATAGTACGAAGCTGATTTTGAACGGAATACAAACCGGTGTTTACGCCGCATTCTTTGAGCTGATTTATAGTCGAAGCTAAATCACCCAGCTGAGTGGTAACCGCCGGAGCAATCATCGTTCTTGCCATTTGAAGAGTTAAATTGCCTTCGATAGCGATTTTCTGTTCATATTGTTCGATAAAAACTTCGTATCTTGAAGGAAGTTCGTTCCCCGTAAAGACGCCGTATTTATCGAATAATTCCAGATTCTTTTTCTCAATAAGCGGCTTGAGCGCTTCGGGCGTCGTTCGTAAATTGGGCAAGTCCCGTTTTTGCGCCTCGACGAGCCAGTCTTTGGTGTAATTATCGCCATTGAAAATAATCCGTTTATGCTTGCAGATCATTTCATGCAAAACGCCTTGCAGGGTAGAATTGAAATCCTTTCTGTCTACGCCGTCCAGCTTTTGGGCGACTTCGTCCATACTTTCCGCTACGATAGTATTAAGTACCACGCTGATTCCCGCACAGGATTGACTGGAACCCGGAGCACGATATTCAAACTTGTTGCCCGTAAAAGCAAACGGAGAAGTTCGATTTCTATCGGTTGCGTCTCGAGGTAACGGCGGCAGAGTATCTACTCCGACTTTAAGGATTCCCGCTTTGCGCGAGGATTTTAACGCGCCGTGTTCTATTTGCTCAATAACATCGGTTAGCTGTTCGCCCAGAAAAATGGATAAAATTGCAGGCGGAGCTTCGTTGGCTCCCAATCGATGGTCGTTTCCGGCGCATGCGGTGGCAGAGCGCATTAAATCAGCATGCCGATCCAAGGCCTGAATAACGCAGCACAAAGTTGTTAAAAACAACGCGTTTTGATGAGGGTCGTTACCCGGATTGAGTAAATTAACGTCTCCGTAAGCGATAGACCAGTTGTTGTGTTTTCCAGACCCGTTTACACCGGCAAAGGGTTTTTCGTGCAACAAACAGGCTAAATCATGCTTTTCTGCCACGGTTTGCAGTACGTCCATAACAAGCATATTATGATCGACGGCCAGATTTAAGTCCTCGAACATCGGAGCTAACTCAAACTGACCCGGAGCGACTTCGTTATGACGGGTTTTAGCGGGAACGCCCAATCGCCATAATTCCTGCTCGACTTCTGCCATAAAATCCAAAATGCGAGGACGAATAGTACCAAAATAATGGTCGTCCAGCTGTTGATGTTTAGCCGGAACGGCACCGAAGAGCGTTCGCCCGGTTTGGAGTAAGTCAGGACGCTGTAAATAGAGGTTTTTATCGACCAGAAAATATTCCTGTTCCGCCCCTAAAGTAATAAATGGCTTGGCATCGGAATTGTTTTCCAGTCCGAAAACCTTCATAATTTGGGTAACCGACTTGCTTAACGCCTGAATCGAGCGTAATAACGGGGTTTTCTTATCCAACGCCTCGCCGGTATAGGAGCAAAAAGCGGTGGGAATACACAAAGTCGCGTTATCCCCGCTGCGGCGAATAAAGGCAGGCGAGGTTGGATCCCAAGCGGTATAACCGCGTGCTTCAAAAGTCGAACGCAGACCGCCGGAGGGAAAACTGGAAGCATCCGGCTCGCCGACAATTAAGTTTTTTCCCGAAAAACGAAGCGTAATTCCGCCTTCGTTATCCGGCTCTAAAAAAGCATCGTGCTTTTCTGCCGTCGAACTGGTTAGAGGCTGGAACCAATGGGTAAAATGCGTCGCTCCCCGGCGGAGTGCCCATTGTTTCATCGCGTTGGCGACGTCATCTGCAATGGCGGAATCCAACGCCTTGCCCTCCCGCAAAGTTGCGGTTAATTTACGATATACAGGCTTCGGAAGAACCTTTTGCATCGTTTGAAGATTGAAAACATCTTCTCCGTAATCATGGACAAATTCTTCCGCAAAATCTACCGAATGTTCGACTGTTTCAGTCATAATAGGCTCCGTTGCTGGCGTATTTCAGATTGCGGACTGACGCGTCCCGCTGAACTAATTCGGTCTGAAATCCATTCCATTAGATATAATATACCTTTTTTGATGAAATTGTCAAGAAGTAGCAGGAAAAGTCCTCAAAACGACCTCGAAATTCGGCGGACTATTCGGCGGACTATTCGGGACGGTTGAATTGGGGCTTTTGCTGGGATATTCTTCCCCTTGGTCCCTGAAGCGGCGAAAATCTCCCAAAGGGGGCTTTTACAAATTTTCAAAATCCGTTATAATCCGATAAACGCGGATATAGTTCGGGGTTATGTGGTCGAACTATACGCAGTGAGAGTATAAATATATTTAACCGTACTATAATTATGATGCAAGAGTTGCCTAAACAGTTTGATCCTCAGTCAGCCGAACAACGCTGGTTGAAAGCTTGGGAAGAAAACGGCTGTTTTCACGCCGAACCAAATCCGAAAAAACAGCCTTATACAATCGTTATTCCGCCTCCCAACGTAACTGGAGCCTTGCATTTAGGACACGCCTTAAACAATACCCTGCAAGACGCTTTAATCCGAATGCACCGAATGATGGGCTTTGAAACCCTTTGGGTTCCCGGTACCGATCACGCCGGAATTGCTACCCAGGCGATGGTTGAAAAACGTCTTCGAGAGGAAGAACATCTTACCCGGCATGATTTGGGACGAGAAGGACTGGTCAAACGAATCTGGGCTTGGAAAGATTCCTACGAAAAGCGAATTACCAATCAGTTAAAAAGATTAG
>CAYZMZ010000371.1:0-3753 GCA_964479655.1 uncultured Planctomycetaceae bacterium | reverse complement strand
TTTTTTACAGGCGAGATTCCGTCAACACCGCCTCCGCTTCCCCGCGATCCTGCGGCTCCAAATTCTCTGAATCGTACTATTATCAACTGGCGGCTTCTGAAAGACTATTTTCTTGCTTTTTTCGTTGGTACGAGACATTTTTTCAGCAAGACATATAATCATCTTGTACAGATACTTCAGCGACAGCATAATCAATGGAATGGAGACTATACCGATACGCTCTTCCCCGGCAATCCGCCGGTACCGCCCATTCCGCCGGAACAATCCGCCGATTCAGTCCCTCCGTTACCTTTTGGTCAGTACTCTCCTGAACAACTCCGCGAAAGTAATTCCTTTTCCCGGACTTTTAACGATGCTCCCGAAAGTCAAACAACGTTAATTCCCGAATCGGCGCAACAACTCCGCGAAAGTAATTCCTTTTCTCAGACTTTTAACGATTCCATTCCTCAGCCTCCGCCGGAACCCGCTTTCAAAAACGGCTCCCGCTGGCTTCACAAAGCGATGCAAAACTCGTTCAGTCGAACCTTTTCCGAAACCGCCTCGCCCGCCGTCCAGCCGCAGCAGCAATCTACGCCCCCCGTACCATCGATTCCGCCCCAATCCCCTATTCAAACGACTCCGCCTATTCAAACACCGCAAGATATTCAAACGCCCCCCATTCAAAATTTACCGCCGATTCCGCCCGCTTTTCACGGGTCTGCGTCAATTCATGCGGAAATAGAAAATAGCTCGACAAGCGTTCAGTCTATTTCAGTCCGTATTGGCAAAGCTGCCGCTCATATAAAAAATGGATTTTTTTACTTTGTCGATAAACTCAAATACGTTCCGCTTTTTAGTTGCGGATTTGCATTTATATTGCTCGGATTCTGGCTGATATACAATATTTCCGCTTTTTCCAGTGCTGGAATATCGGCGGTATCGGCCTTTTCTATCGGAATAATCCTGTGCGGATTCTGGACAAAATTATCCCGCTGGATAATACTGGCTGTCGGTCTGCTTTGCCTGATAGCCGGATTGACTATTCTAACCGCCGCCGTCTACCTGAAGATTTATTCACCTGACGTTGAAACAGGCTTTTATCGAATTTTTATACTCTCCGGATTGGGATCGCTCTTCTCAAGCGGACTGATTATTCATGCTGCCCGACAGAAAAGCTGGTTTGGAGTTCCCGTAAGACAGAAAAAGACATCCGTACAGATAGCTCCGCCGCCGATTCCCCATTCCTCTATTTCTTCCAGCAGCATTGCTTTTCAGGCTCCGCCGGTTCAGTACAAACCGTCGCTGTTAAAAAGACGAATTACCGCGATTCTGGTTTTACTGTTTCTCTCCAGCAGTCTATCTGCCGCCATATATCAATGTACAGGCAATCGTTTTTCTGAAATTATACAATATTTATCCCAAAAGGGGGTTGCCGCCGCGCAATACTATCGAGGTCTGGATTTGCTCAATCCCGCCTGCCCCGACTACAATCCCGATTCAGGTCTTAATCTGATTACTTGTTCCGCTAATCAGAAGTTCATTAAAGCGAATATGAAAATCGCTCAAATGTATTATCAGGGAATCGGAGTCGATACGGATTATTCCCGCGCCTTTGAAAATTGGAAAATCGCCTCCGAGGCGGGAAATATCGAAGCCTCCGTTCTACTGGGCGATTGCTATCGGCAGGGGCTTTCCGTGGAACAAAATCCAACTCTTGCGGTGGAATTGTATCTCAAAGCCGCTTATAAAAAATCGCCTATCGGGCAGTACAAAACGGCTCTGGCTTATCTAAACGGCTGGGGAGTTACCCCCAATCCCTCCGATGGTATTTTCTGGCTCGAAAAATCCGCTCAGCAAAACTATCCCGATGCCCTTTATCTGCTCGGTACTATGAAAATTGAGGGCTATTCCGTTCGGAAAAATATTCCTTCAGGCGTCGATTTACTGCTGAAATCGCAATCGCTGGATTATAAACCGGCAAGTGAATATTTGAATCAGTTTTTTATTACCGCCGACGGCTTAAATCAGACGCCCGCTCAAGCATTAGACTGGCTCTTGCACGCCGCTGAAAACAATAATTCTGACGCGGTTGATAAACTGAACGATTATTTTCTCAATCAGGATGGCTTAAAATCGTTTCCAGACCGTGGATTTGAATGGCTTACCCGTCAGGCGCAAGCCGATAACGCAAAAGCCCAATTCAAACTGGCTCAATGTTATGTTCACGGTGATCATATAAAGCAGTCCTCTGAACAGGCGTTTCAATGGCTCTCCAAAGCGGCAGACGGCGGAAATCCTGACGCGATAAACGAATTGGGAAACTGCTACAATCAGGGAATTGGAACGGCGGTTGATAAACAAAAAGCCGCTCAGTTATATCAAAAAGCCGCTGATCAAAACGTTCCCGATGCAATGTATCGATTGGGTTGCTGTTATTTCGACGGACAGGGACTTCCCGCCGACCGGTCAACAGGTGTCCAATGGCTGCTCAAAGCGCAGCAGTTAAATCAACCCTATTCCCGTCAAAAATTGCAAGCCTATTTTTTAGACGGCGATGGACTAAAAGAAAATCCCAAGCTGGCTATTGAATGGCTTCAACTTGAGGCGGAATCAGGAAACGCCCGCGCTAAAAATAAGCTGGAAAACTACTATCTTTCCGACGACGGAATGAATCAGTATTCGCAGCAAGCGTTAAAACTAATCTTTCAGAAGGCAAACGCCGGAGACCGTATCGCGCAAGCCCAGCTAGGGAATTGCTATTTAACCGGAAACGGAGTTGAACAGAATTATACGGCTGCCGTTGTGTGGCTGGATAAATCCGAACAGCAAGGCTGGGCCAAAGCAGCACAGATTCTCGACCAATACGTTTTATCGGGTTCCGGCTTGGAACAAACGCCCCAATTCGCCCTCAAACGTCTGGAACGACAAGCGATTCTAGGGAATCTTCAGGCCCAATACAAACTCGGTTATTATTATCTGAATACCGATTCTCCCGATAGAAACGCGGAATCTGGATTAAAATGGCTTCAAAAATCCGCTGATAAAAATTTCGCCGACGCGCGAACTGTACTGGACAAGTATTTCTTGTCGGATCGGGCGATGGCTGAAAATCCGTATAAGTGTATTCAATGGCTCGAATCGGGCAATCAGTCCGACAACGCCTTGGCGCAGCTTAAACTCGGACAATGCTATCTGCACGGCAATTCCGTCGAAAAAAACAATCGCAAGGCGGTAAAACGATTTCAAAACGCCGCAGAGCTCGGAAACGACGTTGCTCAATACGAATTGGGTAACTGCTATATGAACGGATTAGGGGTTGCCCGCGATACCGGTTTAGCTTATTTTTGGTTCAAGAAATCCGCCGATCAGCATAATCCCGACGCCGCAAAGATGGTAAACTATTGTATCTCTCGCGGTTGGGATAAATGATTCGTCCATTCCACCCAATAACCAAGCCCTCGCCCCGAATAACTCCTACCGCAACCGCTTTGTACCCCATTCCCTTTTGTATACAACGACTCCGTAGGCTCTCTCGTTTGGAGTACGTGGAGCTTGCTCCCGCTTTCATAAAGGGAGCTTGCTCCCGTTCTTATTGAGAAAATAACGGGAAAACACGAAGACACGAAGTTCACGAAGAAGAATTACAAGGACTGAGTTTGAATACCGCTTGGGATGTATTGTTCCCCAACCGCGTAGCGGTTAAATATTCATAGCCGTGTGTGAAACACACGGAAAAGAACGACAAAAAACATCGAACCGCTCCCGGAGGGAGCA
>CAYZMZ010000370.1:0-3765 GCA_964479655.1 uncultured Planctomycetaceae bacterium | reverse complement strand
ATGTAAGGCTTGCCCTGAGGCATGTGAAACTTGTGCCCCTTGCCAATCATGTTTTGAATGTTATTGCTATCTTGAGCCGATAAATTCAACTCTGCAAGATCTGTCAGTGCAGCCGTCAAGTTATCACTTTTATTGCCCGTTGGAGGGATGGCACCCATTACCTTACAAGGAATAAACGCAGTACGACAACCAGATTCCGCGAGAACCATAAATTTATACGAACGAATGGAAGCGGAATCCTTTAAAATTTCCTTGTCAATATATACACTCATAATATGTTAATATCCAAAAAGGTGTTATAGGAAAAAACGATTAAAACAGTTTCAAAACGAATACCGATCAGATAACCGGCAATAAAATTCAGGTATCAAGGCGATTGACTTCTCCAACTTGCTGAAGTCTTTGGTACAATTGCTGCAATTCCATATCACCCGGTTGATCGGGGCGAATGATCGAAGTAATTTGGGCAATTATTCTATCCAATCGACAAATAAATGGCTTGACTTTATTTTCATAGATTGACTGAAATACCGGAGAATGACCTTGGGTAAACGTCTCAAGGCGGCTGACCGATTCTTCAAATACACCGTTCGGGTCTTCCGCTTGGCACGTTCCAAATTTGATTATGTTACCAATCAAAGGATACAGCCAGTTAACAAGTGCGGATCTTGAGGCGTTGCTGTCTCGAATATCCCCAACAGTGCAACGTAAATAATTAGCCATTAACTCAATCTGCTCTGAACCAAAAAGCAACCGCAACAGACAGTTTAACTGCTCGTCCATAAAAATCAGATTTTTATCTGGATTTGCATTAATTTTACCAATTATATGTTTTTTTATGGTAATAACCTGTTCTTCAATATACTTTCTAACCGCATCCAAATCGAGAATACCGACCTGGAGGGGAATCGGTGTCAAAGACAACTGATCAAACGAAAGGGAAAACAACGTGTCTAGTAAGTAACGCATTCTCAAAATATTTTTTTCGCCGCCATTGCTCTCAAGGTTTTCAAAAACCCGATCGCGAATAGCCATAACCTGTTTTTTGAGGTAACCAGCTTCGTCCGATTTAGGCAACGCATCTAACAATTTTTCAGAAAGTCGGTTGCAATCATTCTCGACCAATTTTTGGCAGGCGATTCGTTTTTGCTCCGTCGATACTAAAGCGGTTTGAGCGAAAATTCGCTCTACTCCACCCGAAGGACCAAGAGCTGATTTAATCTCGTCTGAGCTTAACCCAGTCGCCTGATGCATTTGCGAATCACCCATAATATCCGTCTTGGTGTCGTCGGGTTTCAGTTCGCCGTCAGGAAAATAGGGATAGTTCGTGATAAAAAACCGGGCCGCTGCCGGATAAGCAAAGGAGTATTTATCAATAATATTGACGATTGGACTCAAATCCCGATTGGAACCATTCCCGAAATTGTAATTCTTTACCAATTCGGCAAAAAAAGTCAGATTGAAAAATAAAGGCATATTCTGACTTGCCCTCGGCTTCCAGTCAGGCGAAAAAGAACGAATCCACGCTTCAACGCCATTGTTGACAATCCCCACATTAGGAGGAATCTTTTTGATTCGCGCCATGACCATAAACGCATCGAGTTTATATTGGTTTATATACCCATACACAATCGTAAGAGTTTTTCCCTGCTTGAATACGTTGCACAGCAACTGCGCCTCTGTTGCTTCAGACAAATCGACCAAGTTTGTATCCCCCGCATTAGAACCCAAGGCAGAATTAGGAACACCGGGAATATCCAAGATGTCTGTTCTTCGCATTGATTCAAGAAAGGCCTTTTTACTTTCCGCCTGAAGATGATCTTCGTTAAGAGGAATCGCCAATTCGGCAACAATGGCTTGAAACAACCCGAACTTTTTACCTGAATAATCGAAGTTATAGTCTGCCGTGCCTGGAGCGACCACATCAACAAAGACTTCGTTCCCCTTTTCTTGATACGCGAAGCCGCAAACTGCGTTGTATATGGCTTGATGATAATTGCGGCTGGAATCACAACTGGAATTTTTGTTAAAATTCGTGTACTCAGTATAGGACGTAATGTCAAGCAAAATTGCAGTGGCGGCAGGAGAAACATATATCTGCTTTGTCCGCCAGCGGGCAAGCTCGTCCATAATTTTAATTAAATCGTCGTACAGCTGACTTAATTTTGGTGAAGAATCCCAAAAAATTCTTTTGGCGAATTTCAATGCGTTATCAAAATTCGAGTGGAGACCGATACAGGAAACCAATTCCGTCCGTAGCTTAAACTCTTTTTTTCCGTTCCTGCTGGCGCATAAATTTTCAAACCGTTCAAAAGTACCCATGTTATTGAGAACATTTGCAATATCGTCCAGTAACTCATAGGCGTTCCGCTGTGGAAGTTCGTTTAGATTGGCAAAATTATACTCTTCAAGAACCGCCTTAAACGAAGCACTGGTAAAGGTAAGCTTTTCGCCCTCGTCCTGATAATCTGAAAGACAGGCAGACAAATATCCAGCGGCCAATGCGTGAATAATCTGGCGACGATTACTAATTACAAGCTCATTGGGATATTCAGAATACTTCGGCTTTTTAAGCGTATATCGGGTAGACAATCCTGAAGCATCTGAACCTTGGTGATGCGGATTAAGGATTAGCGTTCCGGTAGGTACTTTGTTTGCATCGGAAAAACGAATTTTTTGACTTGAATCCCATGTCAAAGCAGAGTCGCTTCCGTCGATTTTATCCCCATCGACCTGACTGCCCAACAAAACAGACTTTCCCGTTTGAGACAATCCCAGCCAAGCAAGCCTTTTTCGACTCACCACTTTGCTGATTCTGAATCATTCTACGTCGATTACGAACCTGCTCCAGAACATCGTACCATGACCCCAAATCCAGACAGTAGTCTCCACTTCGATGGACGCCATATTGCCAATACCACTCTACAATTTCGTTGAACAAACAATTAATATCCATGAACTTGCCCGAACTAATAATACATTTAGATACCTTCTATTAAAGCCGACCATCGACTTCCGCGAACTATACATTACCATCATACACGCTAAAAAGTTTTTTACAACCACAAAAATGAAAATTCATCAAAAATTTTAACAAAAAAATAAATTTTGCAAATTATCACGTCGTTGACCTGAAATAAAAGTTGACAAACAGAACGTTTACATTGATAATCATGGTTAAAGTTGACCATCGACTTCGACTATTGGCTTCTGTAAGTTCAATAATGACGGAGTATAATTTCCATTTGTGGTAATTTGTCTTAATCCCGATTTGGGACAAAATTTCTGGTTCGGAGACGTGCCCGAAAACAATTTATTAATCCCGATTCGCGTATTACAGCGGGCAAGGAAATCCGCGAGGCGGGCCTGCTGGGCTACAGCCCGTTGCCGAAAAAAAGGTTAGCATTGTAATTACATTCATTTTTCCGTCCAATGCGGTTTTCAAAATCTATCCTTACGTTACTTCTTCGTGAACTTCGCGTCTTCGCGCCTTCCCGTAAAAGAAACAGAAAAAACCGCCTCGGCTTACCATAAAATAGAGGTTCAACGTCCGGGTTTGTCTGGTCGGACATGCGCTAATTTCTCTCTTTTCTTCTGGAAATAAGTCAAAAACGTATTGCCTAATTCCCCGAATGTGATAAAATAACCCCAAGTCGGCAAGAGTACGATTTCTTCCTGTAAAAAGGCTTTACGTCTTTATTTTACGAAGAATTTCCCGCTCGTATCCCCTTTATACCGTCCCAACAAACGTTGAAGCGAAATCAG
>CAYZMZ010000369.1:0-3806 GCA_964479655.1 uncultured Planctomycetaceae bacterium | reverse complement strand
GTGCACAGATTCAGCAATATCCAGACGGCGAATTTCAGGGCGCCCTGCCCGACTCCATCGATCCGGCTTCCGGCATACGCTTCCCATGGAATATCAATCCAACCGCTTTGGTTATTATTCAGCGGAAGCTGGACGAGGGAAAAGATACGCTCTCGGTAGCCGCCAACGAACGATTCCGTGTTGCAAGCCCCTATCCGATAAAATTTATTTCCGAAACCCAAATTGAAGCCGCAATTCCCCCGGAAATCAAAAATCAGAATTTCGATTTATGGGTCAACGGTAAGCTCAAGCACGCCTCCGGCAGTAAAATTGATTTATCGGAGAATTGAACTATGACTACGTGATTTTTTCTTCTTGACGTTGTTTTAATTTCGCCCGACCGGAATTAAACAGCCCTTTATATTATTGATTGGTTATATTACTGATGGGGGCGAAATGAAACGACTGAGTTTTGTTCTGCAAAACGGAAAAAATTAAGTGGAATTAGTATAAATTGGGGGGGCGGAGGTCTTTCTCGGACGATAAAAAATCAAGTAGAAATTCAAGATTTACAAAATCAAATGCCGGACAAATCGAAATTGCTCTCGAAGAAAAAGACGGGCAGTAGAACTCTATATTTATTATTGTCCATCGAATCAGAATCTTTTCCCGATTCTCACCGATTCAGACGCCTTTTCCGAATCATCAATTTTTCCGAATCAATAAAATATCCGTCAACCAAAACGCAAAATCACCGTAAATAAAAATAGAGCGTAGATAAAAAATCCACGCTCTATAATTTATATTCAAGCAGAATCACTGTAAAGTGAATCCTTCAAGAGAGAAACTATTTGATAGAAACGGTTCCGCCAGCTTCTTCGAGTTCCTTTTTCAGCTTTTCAGCGTCTTCCTTGGACAAACCTTCTTTGATCTTGGCAGGTGCGCCTTCGACCAAATCTTTGGCTTCCTTCAGACCTAAACCGGTTGCACTGCGTACAACTTTAATAACGTTGACTTTCTTGTCGCCGAAAGCGTCCAAGACAACGTCAAATTCAGTCTTTTCTTCAGCAGCCGGGGCAGCAGCACCACCAGCAACCGGACCAGCCATAACAACGGCTCCGCCAGCAGCAGCTTTAATGCCGTAAACTTCTTCAAGGTAATCACTCAACGCTTTTGCGTCTTTAAGGGTCAAAGCGGCAATCTTGTCGCCCATGGCTTTGATTTCTTCTGCATAAACTTTTTCTTCGGACATCGTAAAATCCTTTCGCTATTAGTTCAGTTCTGACAGCGAATCGTCACTAAGGAGTTTGGTATGATCAATTCGCATGACTTGTTGTATAAAACCTAAATTAAAAACTTCCGCTGACACCGGAAAACAACGCCGCTGACACCGGCAACTTATATTATTGAGCGGATAATGAAACCGAAATAATCAGCCGTTCCGCCACCGGAATAAACCGGATTTGATAATTGTCAATCAAGTGATAATCACCTGATTGTTGAATGCGGTTAAAATACCTTATACAGCCGCCGCTTCAGCAGGTGCTTCAGCCGGAGCTTCTTCTTCGCCCTCTGCCTTCTGAGCAATCTGGCTAGCCAGCGCACCAGCAGGTCCAATAAGAGCGGAAGCAAGTTGAGAACCAGGTCCCATAATTTGTCCAACCAGCATGCTCAACTGTTCGACTCTCGACGGCCACTTGCTTATGTCGCGAACCATAGCAGCAGAGAACGCTTCGCCGTCCATAATTCCGCCTTTCGGCTCGAACTTCTCGAAACGTTTGTCATCGGTAAGACGAATAATTTCTTTCGCTAAAGAAACAATGTCCTCGCTTCCCCAGCAAATTGCGGAAGAACCGGCAAGTCCCTTAAACAACGGATTCAAACACGTTCCTTCAGTAGCTCGCGCCGCTAAAAGATTACGAATTACCAAAACCCGAATGTTCTTGGCTTCCAATTCACCTCGCAGCTGATTAGCCTGATTCGCAGTCAAACCAACCATGTTTACCAATACCGCTGATTCTACGTTATCTAACGATTTCTTCAGCTGATCGGCAATCATACCTTTTACTAATTTACTCATTGGAATACCTTATTGAATGAATAAAAATACTCTTAACTTCTTATAATTATAAATGTTATATTCACCCTAAACAAATTGATAGAATGAACAAAAACATTCTTTATTATTTACCATTATTGAACCAACAGCCGAATTCCGGGAGACATCGTTGCACTGATCGAAATTCCCTTCAGGTACTGCCCCTTGGAAGTCGCCGGCTTAAGAGAAATAATCAGGTTGATAAACGCCTGAATATTTTCAAACAACTTATCTTCTTCAAAACTCAGCTTACCACATAAAGCCTGAACAGCTCCTGCGGCATCATTACGGAACTCGACTTTACCAGATTTGTACTCATGTACCGCCTTGGTAACGTCCATGGTAACCGTTCCCGCTCTCGGACTGGGCATTAAACCACGCGGGCCTAAAACCTTTCCTAAAGGACCAACAACACCCATCATATCGGGGGTTGCAATACATGCATCAAAGTCGGTCCAACCATCTTTGATTTTTTGAGCTAATTCAGGTCCGCCAGCTTCAATAGCTCCGGCCTGAAGTGCTTCAGCTAATTTATCCCCCTTGGCGAATACTACTACGCGCAAGGATTTACCAATACCGTTGGGAAGAACGATTGAGCCGCGGACAATCTGATCCGCCTGCTTGGGGTCAATTCCCAAACGTATCGCTATTTCAACGGACTGGTCGAATTTTGTATTGTTAAATGTCTTCAACAATTTAACAGCGTCAGCTAACGGCACTAATTTTTCGCCGGGAGCCTTTTTCGCCAATTCTCGCATTCTTTTGGATTGTTTTGCCATTGCCTCTAAATCCGTATTAAAAAATCCAATCCGATTTGCATTTAGTAAAACACAAACCAGTCAATCAATAATTTACGCTAAAATTAGTCAACCACGTCCAAACCCATACTCCGCGCTGTACCCTCGATAATATGTCGGGCATGCTCTGGATTACGAGCGTTGAGGTCTTCCTTCTTCTTCGCAACGATTTCATCTATTTGGGTCCGTGTTACAACACCGACCTTCTCCTTCGGAACCAATCCTGATCCCTTGGAAATTCCTGCGGCGCGCTTTAGTAAGTCGACCGCAGCCGGGCTTTTGGTAGTTAATTCAAAACTACGATCATCGTACACCCGAACAACTACCGGGATACGCAATCCTTCATTTTCACGAGTTTTATCGTTAAACTGTTTTACAAACATTCCAAGGTTCACACCAAACGAACCTAACGACGTACCCACAGGAGGGGCTGGCGTCGCTTTGCCGCCGGGAACTTGAAATCTTACTTCTGCAACAAACTTTTTGGCCATTGCAATTCCTGCTTACGCTAACGTGTTTAGGGTAAAATAATATACAATCGAACACTACGCAACAATATCAATAAATATATTATTACGCTCGACTATTTTAATAACTGAGATTAAATTCAGACTTTTTCAATTTGGAGATATTCAATCTCAAACGGCGTTGTTCGTCCCATCGCATTGATGAGAACCGTAACCAACCCCTTTTTAAGATCGATTCTGTCTACTTCGCCTTCCTGATTGGCAAACATGCCTTCTTTAATTTTGACACGATCACCAATAGCAAATGGAATAACCAAACCTGGAGTCTCTTCAGTCTGCTCTTTTTCATGTGCAAGAATCGAATTGATTTCTGCGTCATCCATAGGAATCGCTTTACCTTCAGCACCGGCAAAATCGCCAATTCCCGGCATTTCTCGACACAGATACCACGTCTCGTCTGTAATA